>NZ_PYYB01000003.1:300000-463306 GCF_003044185.1 Paraconexibacter algicola | reverse complement strand
CAGCGACGACAGACCCCGGCCGGGTACCGGCGCGATCCGGACACGCGACGGCTCGTGCCCGACGACCGCGCCGACGAGGTCCGGGCGGCGTTCCGCGCCCGCGCGGCGGGCCGGCCGGTCAGCGAGATCGCGGACCGGCTCGCGATGACGACGAGCGGTGTCCGGCATCTCCTCGCGAACCGGGTGTACCTCGGGGAGCTCCGGGTCGGTGAGCACGTCAACGAGGCGGCGCACGAGCCGCTCGTCACGCGGGACGAGTGGGAGGCGGCGCAGGTCCGGGTCGCCCGGCCCGCTCGTAGCCCCCGGGCGCGCGATCGTGAGCCCGCGCTGCTCTCGGGGATCGCGCGGTGCGCTGCTTGCGGGCACGCGCTGATCCCCGGCATGAGCGGCCGGTCGCGCACATACGGGTGCGCTGTCCGGCACTCCGGGGTGCGTTGCCCGGGGCCGACGACGATCACCCGGGCGCGGCTCGACGAGCATGTCGTCGCGATCTCGCTCGGCGAGCTCGCGCGGCTGCGCGTCGAGGCGGTCCGTGATGACCGCGACGTCGACGGGGCGCGCGCCCGGCTCGCGGACGCTGAGGCTGATCTGCGCGGGTACCTCGAGGCGACCGCCGGGCTCGGGGTCGATCCGGGCGCGCTTGCCGCTGGGGCGCTTGAGCGGCAGCGGCGGGTCGACGAGGCGCGCGACGGTCTCCGCAGGCTGCTCGCGGTCCGGCCGGTCGTTCCCGGTGTGGGGGACGGTGCGGAGGCGTGGGGTCGGCTTGACGGGCATGGGCGGGCGTTGCTCCTACGCGCTCTGCTTGAGGTCGTCGTGGTGCGTTCCGCTGGGCGTGGGGGGCGCGGCGCGCGGGTGCCGGTCGAGGAGCGGGTGCGGGTCGTCGCGTACGGCACCGGCCTGTTCGACCGGGCGCCGTTCGAGCGGGCGCACGAGCCCGCCGGGCTGCGGCCGATCCTGTGGCCGGACCTCGACGACCCAGGCGTGCTCAGGGCACCGGTCGGCGAGTAGCCGCTCGAGGGCGCGCGCCGCGTTGTGCAGGTGGGCGGTCACGCGATCCCCTGTCGGGCGGCGGCGCGGCGAAGCGGGAGCGTCGGGGTGTCGGAGCGCAGCGCGTGCTTGACCTGGTCGACCGTGATCGGGGAGTGCGGGAAGTCGAGGGTCATCACGCGGGCGATGTCGCGGTCGGAGACGCCGGCGGCGTCGAGAGCGCGCATCCGGCCGAGTCGCCACTCCGCGCTGCGGACGCCGGGCCATGCGTAGGTCGTCGCGTCGCCGCGGGCGCGGGCGCGGTTCGCGCGCCGGTGCTCTTCCTCGCGGGCCGGGTTCGTCCAGCGCGAGAGGGTCGGGACGGTCGGCGCCGGGTGGTAGCCCTCGGCGGCGAGCAGTTCGCGGACCTGCCGGAGGGACCAGCCAGCGTTGCGGAGCTCGACGGCGCGCGCACGGGTCCGGGACGTGTGGCGGACCGTGGTCATGCCGCACCCCCGTTGATCGCCTTCGCGAGCTTCTGCGCGTAGAGGCCGACGACGTTCGGCGCCCGGTTCTGCGACTGCACGATCGACCGGGTCTCGATCGCGACGGCGAGCGCGACGTCCCGCGGCGGGCGGTGCTCGTCAAGGACGGCGAGGACCGCCGCCGGCGTCGCGGGCCTGCACCGCTCGTCCGTCGGGATGCTGTCGACGCCGCGCTGCAGCACCCCGGCGACGTGCTCCGCGAGCCCTTCCCCCGACTCGTCGAGTGAGGGAGTCCTCGCGCCGTCAGGCGCGTTCCCCCCGCGGGGGGTAGGGGGGCTGTCTCCCTTCTGTCCTCTCCTGTTCTGTCCTGTAGGGGGACGAACCGGGACACCGTCCCCGGTTTCGGGACAAGCGGTCGCGTTGTCCCGATGGTCGGGACACGGGGTGCTCGTGTCCTCGGTGTCGGGACGTTGTCCCGCGCGCTGCTGCTGCTTGCGGACGGACTCGTACCCGCGGCCCTGGTCCTCGGCGAACCCGGACACGCGGAGCGTGACGGTCATGTCGACGTCGTCGGCGATGTAGAGGTCGTCGAACGCGCCGACGCGCTCGCCGAACTCGAGGATCTCGCGGGCGAGGGTCTGCCCTGCGGTGCCGCGGGGGAGGAACGCGTCGCGGGCGATCGAGCGGAGTCCGGCGCGGACTTCGCCGCGCTCGCCGCGCTGCTCCTTCGCGAGCTCTTCGCAGAGGTCGAGGACGGCGGTGCCGGCGGGGCCGAACTCCTCGCCGAGCGCGACGACGCGTTCGCGTCCGCGCCAGCCGCAGGGCTTCGCGCGCCAGGTGGTCCGCCCGCCGCTCAAGCGCTACCCCGCTCATCGGTCGAGAGGGGGTTGCCGTCGATGTCGACCTCGCAGACGACCGTGCACCGGGACGCCTTGACCTTGTCGCCGAGGACGACCGTCTCCGCGACTGGAATCGCGCAGCGCAGGAATCGCGTCGCGTCCGTGAAGTAACCGATAGCGAGGAACGGACGCGGCGAGAAGTGCAGGCCCTGCCCGCACTCGGGGCGGGCGTGCCAGTCGGCGCACTCGACGGTTTCGCCGATCGGGTACTCGCAGCCGCGCCCGGACCGCAGGTCGTCGTCCACGGCCTTGTACACGAGCGCCTGGCCGTCCTGAACGTCGACGCCGTAGTAGTCGCACCACGCGGAGAGTTCGGAGCCGTCGCGGATCTCGGGGACGTGGATGACGACCCCGCCCGTGATGCTGGGGCGCGCGCCGTGCTTGTGCACTGCGACATTCGGGGACGCGTGGACGGTGGCCGAGTCGTACGCGTGGACGGTGGCCGAGTCGTACGCGTGGACGGTGGCCGAGCCGTACGCGTGGACGGTGGCCGAGTCGTACGCGTGGACGGTGGCCGAGTCGTACGCGTGGACGGTGGCCGAGCCGGACGCGCTGACGGTGGCCGAGCCGGACGCGCTGACGGTGGCCGAGTCGGACGCGCTGACGGTGGCCGAGCCGTACGCGCGGACGGTGGCCGAGTCGTACGCGCTGACGATGGCCGAGTCGTACGCGCTGACGATGGCCGAGTCGTACGCGCTGACGATGGCCGAGTCGTACGCGCGGACGGTGGCCGAGTCGTACGCGCTGACGATGGCCGAGTCGTACGCGCTGACGGTGGCCGAGCCGTACGCGCTGACGGTGGCCGAGCCGTACGCGCTGACGGTGGCCGAGTCGTACGCGTGGACGGTGGCCGAGTCGTACGCGCTGACGATGGCCGAGTCGTACGCGCTGACGGTGGCCGAGTCGGACGCGCTGACGGTGGCCGAGTCGTACGCGTGGACGGTGGCCGAGTCGGACGCGCTGACGGTGGCCGAGTCGTACGCGCGGACGGTGGCCGAGTCGTACGCGCGGACGGTGGCCGAGCCGGACGCGCTGACGGTGGCCGAGCCGTACGCGCGGACGGTGGCCGAGTCGTACGCGCTGACGATGGCCGAGTCGTACGCGCTGACGGTGGCCGAGCCGTACGCGCTGACGGTGGCCGAGCCGTACGCGCTGACGGTGGCCGAGTCGTACGCGCGGACGGTGGCCGAGCCGTACGCGCGGACGGTGGCCGAGTCGTACGCGCGGACAGTGGCCGAGCCGGACGCCTCGAAGTAGCCGTCACGGACGATCGGCACGTTGCCCTCGCCGACCACACGGTCCACGTCGGCCTGGGTGCTGCACTCGATGTAATCGCGCATAGGTCAGACCTCCTTGGCCTGGTCGTGGGCATCACGCCCGATTTGGTCCATCTGGGGGTAGCGGTCCACGGCGGTCATGCGGCCTCCTCGAGCTCGTCGGTGTCGCCCTCCCAGACCCGGCGCACGTCGGCGAGCGCCGCGTGATCGGGGCCGCCGTCGCCGTACCGGCGGCGCGCCGTGCGCTGCCAGTACCTCGACGCGTTCTTCCGGCGCTTCGTCCAGACCTCCGCGACGATCAGCGGCCGGCGGACGGTGTCCTCGGTCCAGACCTCCCACCAGAGCCGGTCGATCGCGAGGAGGAGGCGGTCCGCGAGGTCGAACTGCACGAGGTCGCGCTCGCCGTTCCGCCACCCCGTGACGCTCCGCGCGCTGGTCCCGAGCTCGCGCGCGGTCTCCTCGATCGAGAACGCGACGTCGCGGCTGTCGTGCTGCTGCGCGGCGACCCAGGCGTCGAACGCGACCGCGAGCGCGTACGCCGGGAGCATGTCCCGCATGTCGCGTCCCGCGATCTCGCTGCTCTCGGCCTGGTCGGCGCGCTCGCGGGCGCGCTCCCGGGCGCGCGCGGACGCCTCCCGCTTGATCCGGCGTAGGTGCGCGTCGTACTCCGGGTCGACCGCGCGGCGCGCCTTCGCCTCCTCGCGCTGCTGGCGGGCGCGCTCGAGCGCGTACGCGCGGCGCGCCGGGTCGCCGTGGTAGCGGGCGCGCTGCTCGCCGCGCGTGCAGGGACGGCAGTACGGCTGCCACGTCCGGGTCGCGCCGTGCGCGTCGACGTAGATCGCGTTCCAGTGCTCCGCGGTGAGCGGCTTCTCGGTGTCGCAGACCGGGCACCGGCGGGTCGTGCGCGCGGCGCGTTCGGTGCGCTGCTGCTCGTGGTAGGCGGCGGTGTTCGCCGCGTTGCGCGCGGCGACGCACGGCGCGCGGTGGCAGTAGTCGCGGGCGTTCCCGCGCGCGGTCGTGCCGGCGGCGCGCCCGCAGTTCCGGCAGCGGCGGGAGCGGATCTCGTCGATGCACGCGTCGCAGCGTTTGCTCTGCGAGGTCGCGAACTCTTCGGCGGCCTTCACGACGCCGCAGGTCCGGCAGGCTCGCTGGGGGCGGGCGTACTCGGTCATGCGCGGCCCTCGCGGATCGCGCACGCGGCGCTCTCGGCGGCGATCGCTTCGGCGAGCAGGTCGTCCGCTTCGGCGCGGCAGGCGCGCGCGTGCGCGATGAGCGCGGCGTGCCGCGCCGCGTCCGCGACCACGCGGGCCGGGTTCGGCGCGAGCCGGCCGACCGGCCCGAGGGGCGACGCCGAGGCGCCGCCCTGCTCGGTCGGCTTCATCGCGGCGACCCCATGTACACGCGGCTGAACGTGCCCGCGAGCCGCTCGTAGATCCCGGCGATCGCGTCCTCGACGACCTGCTCGGGCTGGTCGAGCACGTAGCCCATCGCGACCGAACCGCCGGGCCGGATGCGGTACCGGAACCGAGCGGTGATCGGCACCCGGTCGCTGACCCCGACGAACGGCTGCACGACGAGCGTGAACTTCTGCGGGATCTCCATGTTCGCCTTGCGGCCCGCGGTCGCCGTCGCCTCCTCCGTGTACGCCAGCTGCACGGTGCCGTCGGTCGTCCGGAACCCGGACGTCCAGCTGACCTCGGTCTTGCCGGTCAGGGTCTCGATGACCTCCTGCAGGTCCGCGGCGGGCGGGTCCGCGATGTCGGGGATGCGCGCCTCGACGTGCTCGGCGAAGTCCTCCTGGGAGAGGAGGTCGCCGTCGTGCTTGAGCCACGCCTTCCACGCGACGGTCTGCTCGAGCGTGAGCACGGCGCCGTGCTCGCCCCACCCGGGGGTCTCGCTGTGCGCGTTGTCGTCGAAGACCGCGTTCAGGGTGCCGCTCGTCGGGTGGACCCAGACGGTCGTCGCGGAGTGCTCCTCGGTCGGGGCGTCGCCGAGCTCGCGCACGAGCTCGATGAACGAGTCGACGCTCCCGGCCCGGTAGATGCCGGTCGAGCGGCGCGGGGCGGGCAGCAGGTGGTCGAGGTCGATGTGCTCGACGTCGCCGTTCGCCTGCCGGACGAGGATCGTGTGGTCGACGTCGACGGGCTCGGGGCGGACCTCGCGGAGCTCGCGGGCCGCGTCGATGATCGCCTGCGCGTCGCCGGCCGCGCCCGCGAGCGTCGTGTACTTGGGGTCGGGCATCAGGCGCTCGCCCCCCGTCGCGCGTCGAGGTCGTCGGCGGCGATCGGCAGCCGCGGCTGGCGCGGGTCGTTGCGGTTGAGGTTGCCGTGCTCGTCGACGTAGAAGAACGCCTCGGGCATCGTCGGCGACGGCGCCTTGAGGACGACGCGGTCGCCGAGCTTCACGGAGCCCTGCCCGTTCGGGGCGAGGGTCAGCTGCAGCGTGAGCGTGCCCTTCTTGTTGGTCTCGACGACGGCGGCGGCGAGCTCCGCGAGCTTGTCGCCGAGCTCGACGGCGAGGCCGCCGCGTCGGTGCTCCTGCAGGACGGCGGCGAACGGGCGCCGCTGCGGTGTGTCGGGGGTATCGCTCATCGCGGGGTGCTCCTTCTGGTTGTGGGTCCGGGCCGGGTGGCCGAGGTCGGTGGGTCGGGTCATGCGGCGGCGTCGTACGGGCCGCGGCGCCCGGCGCGCGCGGGCGCGGGGGGCGGGTCGAACAGGCGGGCGGGGTCGCTCGCCGGGGAGGAGCGGGACGCGGGCGGGCCTCCCATCCCCGGGGCGCTGATGCTCGAAGGCGCCTCCGAGGGACCAGCCGGCGTCCGCTCCTCCCCCGCGAGCGAGACGAGCCGGTACCGGGTGCCGCGCGCCTTGCCGTTGAGCGCCTCGGGCGTACGGCTGATCGTGTGCCCGATCTCCTCGAGCTCGGCGATCCGCTGGGAGGGGTTGCCGATGTAGGCGGCGCGGAGCTCGAACGTGTGCACGCCGCGGGGGCCGGCGTCGCGGAGCGCGCGGAGGACGTCGTCTCGCTGGCTCACGAGCGCCCCCGCTCCTCGGTCGAAGGAGGCGACGGCATCGCGGTGTGCCGAACGCCGTCGAGCAGCGCCTCGGCGCCGCCGCGCTTTCGGTTGGCGGGGCCGCCGAGCTGCTTGAGGAAGAACGCGGTCCCGGCGTCAGCGCACGCGTCGCGGAGGTCGCGGACCCATGCGAGATCCATCGGTCGGTGCCGGGCGCCGGACTCTCCGCCTGCGATCAGCCAGTCGATCCCGTCGAGGTTGAGGTCGGGACCGGTGTAGCCGTCGTACCAGCGCGGCTCGTATCGTTGTGCCTCCCTGTTCCAGAGCATCGCGTCGGCCCGCAGGTGGCCGAGCAGAGGCTCGGCGCTGATGAAGCGCACCGCGGCCGGGATCTCGCGCAGGACGTCCGCACGGTGGTTGAAGCGCCGGTTCTCGATCGTCACGCCGAGCCACACGTTCGGGTACGGGACGCCGTCGAGCTTCCAGTCCCACGGCAGGTGCTCGGCGATCCGCTCGGGCCGCTTCGTGAGCACCTGGAACGTCAGGTCCGGGCGCTGGCGGATGACCTCCCACGCCTCGTTGCGCCACGGGTCAGCGTCGGGGTGGAACCAGTCCGACCACGAGCACGTGAACACCATCGAGCCCGCGGGGAGGTCGAGCCACGACCGCTTGCGAAGCGGTGCGTAGAACGTCGCGTCCGCCGCGCGCACGACGACGCTCGGGTCGTTCCCGTAGCGGCGCTGGTCGGTGAACATGTAGCAGTGCGCGCATCCGGGGCTGACCTTGTCGCAGCCGCGCCACGGGTTCCACGTCGCCGTGGTCCACTCGATCGCTGAGGACTCACCCATCGGTACGCTCCTCGTGGTCCATCTGGGGGGCGCGGGGGTCCAGCCGCAGCGCCACGTCCGGCAGCAGCGTCACGACGAACGTCGTCGCCGACGCCCCCCGCTCGTAGCTGAACGACACCGACGTCCACGACCACCACTCCGGCGTGTCGTCCGGGATCACCCCGGCCAGCTGCAACGCATCCCCGAGCGACTTCTCGAGCACCACCCCGAAGTTCCCGGCGTCCCGCCGGCGACGGTCCGGCACGGTCAGGATCGCGGTCGTCCGCGCGAACGCACCGGACGCGACCGGCACGCCCTCCTCGCCGAGCAGCGCGACGAGCCGGCGCTCCCAGAGCTTCTTGTGCGTCTGCCAGACCCGCCACGACCCCGACGCGCCCACGCGGTTGAACGACCGCGGGAGCACGTCCGGCACCGTCAGGAACCACGTGCGCTCCGCGAGCACGGTCATGCGGGGACCTCGCCGCGGGCGTGGAGTCCGTTGATGGACGGGAACCGCTCGGGGTTCGCGCCGCCCGGGACGAACGTGAGGCGCGCCGGGGTGTCGCCGTCCTGGTAGGCGTTCCAGGCCTTGATGATGAGCGCGAGCTTGGTCCGCTCGGAGGAAGTGCGGCCATCGGTCGCCTGGTGGTCCCGGATGAGACGCTCGCGGATGAGATAGATCGGGTCGCCAGTGTTGAGGTTCGCCCCTGAGGCGAGGCGGTCGAAGAAGTCGTCGGCGCCCTCCTGGTCGGCGATCGAGAAGAGGTAGTGGAGGCCGCTCGCGGGTCCGCGGGAGAGCCACGGGCGCCGCCGGCGGCCTGAGTACTCGACGCTGTCTCGGAGCCCGGGGTTGCGCTCGAGCGTCCGGGCCTGCTCAGGGACGCTGAGGCCTCGGCGGACGGCGAAGGGCACGCCGTCGCGCTCGTAGGCGGCGACGAGGCGAGTCGACGCAGCGAGGACGAAGTAGTCCTTCTCGCCGCGAAGGTGCAGGACGTCGCCGAAGGACCGAGCGCGTCCCTGGTCCATCGTCTCCTGCGCCTCGGGCGGGAGTCCGGTGATGACGAGCATCTGAACGGAGACGTCGGCCTCGAGGACGGCCATGAGGCGGTGCTGCCCGTCGAGGAGCGTTCCGTCGTCGGCGATCTTGATCGCCTCGCCGTTGAGCTTCCACGCGCCGTCGCGCATGTCGGCGGCGTACTGGCCGACGCGCGCGCTGTGGACGTGGCGGTTGCGCTCGTTGCGGAGAAGGAGCTCTTCGGCGAACGCGGGCGTGACCTCGATGAGCTTCGCGGAGAGGCTCATCGCGCATCGACCTCCTCCGCGGTCGCGTCGACGGCGACCTGCGCGACGCGGACGCCCTCGCGGGTCACACGGGCGCGCGCGAGCGGCCCCGCCGCCTCCGGGTCCTCCCCGACGAGCCGGGTCAGCAGCGCGTTCAGCTTCCGCCCGTCCGGCTTGCGGACCGTCGACTCGGGCATCGCGTCCGCCGCCTCCGCGGCGCCGACCTTCCCCGCCGCGACGAGGTCGGAGAGCGCCTGCCAGCACGCGTCCGCGTTCCACTGGTTGCTGTTCTTCCGCTCGATGAGGAACGGGCCGGCGGGGAGGCTCTTCGCCTTCACGTACCGGAGGCGGTTCGCGAGCTCGATCTCGACGGCGGCGCGCGCCTCGCGCATCTGCCGGGCGAGGTCGCCGAGGTCCATCGCGTAGCGGGCGAGGAGCTCGGGGGGCGCGTCCGCGATCTCGTACGCCTCCCCGGTCACCGGGTCGAAGACGTGCCCGCCGTTGAGGTCGACGGCGAGCGCCGCACCGGGCGTCGGGGTCGTGGTGGTCGTGTCGGGGGTGCTCATGGGGCGGTCTCCTGACCGTGGTTGTTGTGGTGCTCGCGGTGGTGCTTTTGGCAGAGCCAGCGAACGTCGAAGCGGCGGCCGTAGTCGTCGTGGTGAGCCTCAATGCGCCCGCTGCACTCGTCGCCCGAGCGTTCGCACGGCTGCGGGACGAGTCGCCCATCGCGCACCGCTTGCCAGACCGCCTTGCGCGCCAGCCGCTTCGTGCGCTGCTCGACGGATTCGTTCCCGGCGCGCTTCGCGCGTCCGCGCTTGGCTGCTTGCGCTGCGACCTTCTCCGGATCGCGGTTTGCGACCATCGCCCGTCGCTGCTCGGGCGTCTTCGTCGCGTACCACGACCGCATGTACGCGGCGCGCTTGCAGCGCTTGCACTCGCCGCAGCTGCCGCACATGGACGGTCGCCCGTTCTTCCTCGTCTGGTCCGTCGTCATGCCCTCACCCCGTGGCCGACGAGGGGGCACTCGCTGTCGCGCGCGTGCTCGTCGGTCTGGGCCTGCAGCGGCGAGTCGCAGATGCAGCCGGCGGTGCGGAGCGCGGCGAGGTCGACGGTCGGGCGACCGTCGAGCGGCGGGACGGGCACGGTCCCGGCCGGGGGTCGGTCGCCGACGTCGAGCGCGCCCTGTCCGGCGGCAGGCTCGGCGGCCTCGGGCTCGGCGGGGCGCTCGGGCTGCTCGCTCGGCTCCGCGTCGTCCTCGTCCGGGGTGACCGCGTGATCCGGCACGCTGTCGTGCGCCCGGCGGGCGTGGATCTCCGCGCGGGCGGCGTCGACGCGCTCGGGCTTCTCGCCCGGCCCGCCGGTCGCGACGCGGACGAGCTCGTCGTCCGTCGCGTCCGCGGCCCACGCGTCCGCGGCCTCCGCGGGGGTCGGGTCGTCCGCGTGCTCCGAGACCGCGGCGGCGAGCCGGATCATGAACTCGACGAGCACGTCCGGGACGAGCCCGATCTGCTCGCGGAGCTCGACGACGAGCTCGCGGGCGACCGCCCGGTCGACGAGGAGGCTCATCGCCGTGCCGAGGTCGGTCTTGCGGTCGCGGGTCGCGTCGCGCGCCCACGCGGGTAGCTCGGGGGTGGCCGGGCGCCGGTCCGACGCCGGGGTCACGTCCTGGGCGTCGCGGTCCTCCTCCGCGGCGATCCCGAGCAGGGTGACGACCTCGTAGCGGCGCAGGTAGGTGAGCGCGCCGCCGAACGCCTGCGGGTTCGCGCTCGACTGGCCGAGGTCGACCTCGGACCGCAGGACGCCGCCGGCGGGGTGCCGGAGCTCGGTGACGAGCACGGTGCGGGCGTCCTCGCGGATCGTGTACTGGACGAGCGCGAGGCCGCGCTCGGAGAGGACGGGCCGGACGGCGGCGAGCACGTCGCCGAGGTCCGCGTACGTGTACTGGTACGAGCCGCCGTTCTTGGTCGGGACGGTCGCGGTCTGGGTCTTCGGGATCGGCGGGAACGCGCCTTGCGCGTCGGCGAGCGCCGCGATGAGCGCGCTGGTCGGGTCGAGCGCGGGCGCGGGCGCGGCGGGCTCGGCGTCGTGGTCCGTGACGGTCTGGTCAGGCACGGGACGCTCCCTTGGTCTGGTCGCTCCACTCGACGGCCAACGCGGCGCGGCGGAGGAACTCGCGCCGGGCCTCGGGCGCGGCGTGCACGTCGCAGTGCATGGACCAGCCGCCCAGGGCGGAAACCCAGTACACCCGCGCGCACCCGCCGTCCCAGTCCTCGGGGCGGGGCGGTGTCGGGCGAGGGAACGCGCGGCGCATCAGCTGCCAGTCACCGTCGTCGCGGACCAGCGTGAGGTTCGGCCACATCGACTTCCACGCGGCGTCGATCTGCTCGTCCGTCAGCGCGGGAAGCTCAGGCAGGTCAGCCATGCCGGGCCTCCTCGTCGGTCGCGCACGGACAGTCCGAGCACCGATGCCCCGCACCGAGCGACGCGTCGATGTGCGCGGCGATCGCCGCGTACCGGCGGCAGCACTCCGTGCGCGCCGGCCGACGCAGCCGCCCGATCCCCGGCGTGACGCCGCCGTGGTCCGCCGCGGCGATCTGCTCGCCGCGCTCCTGCTCCGGCAGGTTCATCGCGTCGCCTTCCGGCGGGCGACCTCGCGGCGACGCGCGCGGCTGAGGTCGAGCGGGATCACCGGGGCGAGCGGACGGCGCGCGGCGGCCTGCCGGTCGCGGCGCTCCGCGCGGACCTCGATCAGCACGAGGACCACGAACACGGCGAGCACGACCGCCCAGCAGACGAGGATGGGGAGGAAGTACTCCCAGTCGACGGACGGCATCTACGCCGCCTTCCGCGCGGACGCGGCGGCGGGCGCCGGGGTCCGGTCGAGGTCGGCGAGGGTGCAGCCGCGCTCGAACAGGTCGGGCAGCCGGTCGTTGAGCCACTGCTGCTTGGCGGCGAACACGCGGCGCTGGGCCTCGAAGTTCGCCTCGAGGATCTCGCGGTGCCGGAGCACGTGGGTGGCGCGCGCGTCCGCCATCCGGACGTGGCTGCTGCCGCCAAGGGCGAGGAGCGCGTCCTCGTCGAACAAGGCGCCCTGGTCGGGGTCGACCTTCCACGCGCGCTCGTTGATCGCGGTCTTGAACGACGCGGCACCGATCTCGGCGATGAAGTCGCCGAGCCGGCCTGCCGCGTGCTCGTCGCGGAGGTAGGCGATCCACTCGTCGCGGACGTCGCTCTCGGCGAACTCGCCGCGCTGCTTGGCGAGGATCTCGCCGAGCCGGTTCTTCTGTGGGGTGGTGAGCTTCACGGGGTGTCTCCTTCGAGGGCGGCGGCGAAGAGGAGGAGGAACGCGGCGGATGCGCGTGCGGCGTCCGCGGTGATCTCGTCGCCGGGGTTGAGGTAGGTCGGGTCGATGAGCGCGGCGCTCTCGCGGGCGTGCGCGAGGGTCGCGGGGCGGTGACGGAGGGCGGTGAGCGCTCCGGCGATGACGCGGGTCTCCGAGTAGCGCAGGGTGCGCTGGTTCTCCTGCTCGACTTGCTCGCTGGTCGCGGCCGGGTCGAGCAGCACCGGCACGGGCGCCGGTCCCGGGGGTGGGGTGGGGGCGGGCGCGGGCTCCGGGTCGGGCTCCGGGGCGGCCGGTGCGGCGACCGGGGCGCTGGTGGGTGCGGGCGCCTGCTTGGGGTAGAGCTCGTCGCGGACTTCCGCGACCTGCCGGGCGGTCGGGGACGGGCCGACCCGCTCGGTCGTGGCGGCCCAGACCTCACGGGCGTGCTCCGGCTCCCGCGGCAACTCCCGCGCCACGCGCTCGGTCACGACCGGCGGCGTGCGAGTGTCTGCCATGGCAGACGCGCTGGCTCCGTCTACCTTGGTAGACAGTCCTGCAACGCGCCCAGCAGCGTCGATCAGCTGGTAGGCGCGGGGACGGCTCATGTCCCAGCGCTCGCTGAGGTAGTCCTCGAACGAGGAGTAGCCGGCGTCCCGGTACTGGCGCGCGTCGCGGATCTCCCCGAGCGCCTTGCCGACCTCGACAAAGGTGGAGAGGCCGCGCGCGACGACCTGCTCGTTCTCGTCGAGCGTTCGGGCTGCGAGCGCCTCGGTCACGCCGCCTCGCCTGGGGCCGCGGCGCCGAGGATGTCGGTGACCGCGACCTTCATGTCGTCGGCGACCTTCTTGGCGTTCGCGGGGTGGACGCCGAGTCCGGCCTCCAGCCGCCGGAGGCTCTGCTCGGGCACGCCGATCTGGTCGGCGTACGCGCGGCGGCTCAGACCCTTGTTCAGGTAGTGGTCCTTGATGCTCACCGGGGCGCTGGTCGTGTCGTGGGTGCTCATGCGGCCTCCCGCTGGCGCTCGAAGGGGAAGAGGACAACGCGGGTCGCCTGGAGCGCGCAGGCGATCGCGCGCTGGCTGCGCGGGTCGACGTACTCGCCGCGCTCGGCGGCTCGGACGGTGTTGCCGCTGATCCCTGCTCGCTTGGCGAGGTCGTTGGGCGTCATGCCGGCGTCGAGGCGGTGCTCGATGAGCAGGCGGTTCACCCGCAGTGCCCGGCCGCGCGATTTTGCGTGAGTTCGCGTCATTGCGTGAACGCTAGCACATATGCGCGAGCCTGTGCGGATTTGTGCGACATTGCGCGCTGGCGGCGCAAATCTGCGCATACGATCGGGGCGTGACACCGGACGAGAGCGCACGCCGGATGCGGGCCATGCAGGGCTGGTCGCTGATGAATCAAGGCGCCTTCATCGAGGCGTTGGGACTCGAAGAGCCGTCCGCGCGGAACCTGTTCCGGACGTCCGGCGCCACCCGCGCCAGCGACGACGTCCTACGTCGTGCCGCTGCGATCTCGGGGATGCCGGAGCGGTTCGCGCTCGACGGGCTCGACGCCATGAAGGCCGCCGAGCCGCCGAGCGCTCACGTCGAGGACGTCCTCAGCGAGCTTCGCGCCGGGATGGCGCATCTGCTCGCGACGACCGCGCGACACACGCGAGAGCTTCAAGAACTCCGCGCTGTGGATCGTTCGGCGCGACCTGGGGGAGGCGGTCAGCGATGATCGCCGCGACCTCCGCGAGCACGTCGTCGCCGTCGATGACGGATGCTGCCTCGCCGACGACGAGTCGCATCAGGGGATGCTGCATGGGACTCTCTCCCGGACCTCCGAGGTGCCATCTCCGTCGACACCGCTGGGGATGCCCTCACTGCCGGATGCGCCTCGCTGCGAGAGCCGTGAGGCGACCTACTTGAACACGACCATCGGACAGAACATGCGAACACCTGTTCTTGCAGGACTTCTTGCGCTCGGACTCGCCGGGTGCGGGGTGACATTGCTCGCCGCTGGGTGCGGGGAGGAGACGGCGTCGCCGTCGCCATCTCCGTCAGCGACTGCCGATCCGGCGATCGTCGCCGTCGCGGAGCGCGAGGCCGACGAGTTCGCCGGCGGTGATCGAGGGCCGGACCGTGCCATGTCGCTTCGCGTTGCGCAGCTGCTGCGAACGCGCTGCAGCACGCCGGACCGTGGGGACGTTCCCGCCGCGGTCTGCTCGCGCGCCCGCCGCGAGATTCAGACGATCCTCGACGAGTGCGGGGCTAGCCTGCCCGCGGACGACGAGCTCTGCGCGCGCGCCCGCGGCGACCTGCCCTAGAACGACGACGAGCCCCGCCCGACCACTAGGGGTCGAACGGGGCTCGGGGGGAACTGCACCCGGGGGCGGGGTGCAGGCTATGGGCGCCAGGCGCAGTCCGCGTCGAGCGCGGCCGACGCGAGCCGCAACCACTGCGACCGCTCCGACGGCTGCAGCTGGTCCCAGCGCAACGGCGCGGGGACGTGCCGCAGGCGGCAGAACTCGACGCGGAGTCGGTCGGCGACGAACTCGAGGCGGGTCACGGCTCCTCGTCGAGCTCGCGCAGCGACACGGCGGCGGCGAGCGCGTCGGCGAGGCGGTCGAACGCCTCGCATCCGATCCGGCGGGTCGGGACGGCGATCGCGACGAGCTTGTCGATCGTCGGCTCGACGCCGAGCGACCGGAGCCGTTCGACGAGGTCGACGCCGGCGGCGATCATGCCGCCGACGCAGAGCGCGGCGAGCTCCTCGACGCGCGGCGGCGCGTCCCGGCCGGTGGGGGGAGCGCTCATGCGCGCGCTCCGCGCCAGAGGCGGGCGGCGACTTCGCGCACGCCGCCGTTCGCGACGATGAACGTGACGGCGCCGGGGGCGAGCCCGGCGAGGATGCCGGCGACGGCGATCCACTCGGCGGACAGGCCGATCGCGTACGCGGTCGCGGTGACGAGCGCGCCGAACGTCGCGGCGGTCTCCGCGGGGCGGGTGCGCGCGGTGCTCCGCGCGGTGCTCATCGCTTCGTCCCCTTGCTCGTGTACATGCGCTTGAACGACCCCGGGCAGGCGGTCGCCATCCAGTCGTTGTGCCCCTTGACCGGGAGGCCGCGGAGGTCGACGCGCCACGCCTTCGGGAGCGCGTCCGTATGCGCGTTCGCGAGGAGCCATCGCAGCGAGCGGGCCTGCGCCGCGGTCGGCCGGTCCCCGGTCGTGCCGTTGCAGACGATCCCGACGTTCCCGCTGTTCTGGTTCAGGACGTGCGCGCCGATCGCGGTGGCAGGCCGGCCGAGGTAGATCGTGCCCGCGCGGCTGATCGCGAACGCGTACCCGAGCATGGTCCAGCCCTTCGCCTTGTGCGCGCGGTCGTAGCCGCGCAGGAGCGCCTCGCACTGCTCGTCGGTCTGGTCGACCGGTCCGGCGGTGTAGTGGCCGGTGACGGCGCGCAGCGTGCCCTGGGGCGACAGCTGCGACCCCTCCCGGGGCTTGAGGTCGAGGTTCACGATCCGGGGGCGGTCGTCGCGGTCGTGGCGCTCGACGACGCGCTCGGCGTACGCGACCTGCTCCTTGCGGTCGTCGATGACCCGGCGGCTCTCGGGGGTCGGGTTCGCCTCGTGGCGCCGGCGGGCGGCGCGGAGAAGGTTGCGGCGCACGCGCAGGCGCGCCTTCCAGCGGGACAGCACGGACATGGGGACCCTCCTCGGGGTCGTGATGAGCGCGGCCCCGGCGCGCGGGGCTGCGCGGGGCGGGACGTCTACGGGCAGTCCTGGGGGATCGTCCGCTCGAAGTCGCGGAGATCCTCCGGCTTGTAGACGCCGATCTGACGGTGCTCCTCGAGGTTCAGGTGCCCGAACCTCTGGGCGCGGTCGCAGAGCTCGCTCGCGGCACGGTCGGTCGCGGACTTCTGCGAGTAGATCGCGAGGCCGAGCGCGCCGAACGCGACCGCGGACAGGCACATGAACGTGGTGACGATCGCCTGAAACCGCCAGGCGATCCAGTGGGCGGCGCGCGCGGCCCGGCTGCGGTCGGTGCGCCGGCGGCGCGGGTGCTCAGGAGGGGTCATCCGAGCCCTCCCCGCCGCCGCGGAGCGCGAACGCCCGCAGCCCTTCCATGCCGAGCAGCAGAGCGGCAACGAACAGCAGCACGAACGGCCGGTCCTCCCGGCTGATCGCGATCTCGTGAATCGCGCCGAGCAGCCCGACGGTCTGCACGGCACGGGGGTAGAGGGTCGCCCAGCGGTCCGGGCGCTCGGGTCGGCGTGGCGTGGGCACTCACAGGGTCCTCCGGGTCAGGTGCGCTGGCGTGGGGAAGGACGGTGCGGGAGTCATCCGATGATCCCGTTCAGGGCGATGTTCAGGCGCTCGAGGATCGCGTCGAGCTTGTTGCTCGCGTTGTTCAGCGTGAGCGTGTTCGTGCGCGTCGAGTGCTGGTAGCTCGTGTCGACGATCCGGCGCGGCACGTCGGTGTCGTCGTCGGTCATGGTGATCCAGTCGCCGGCGCGGACCTCCCACGCTGGCCGCATCCCACGGGTGGGGTGCAGGACGTGACCCTTGACGGTCATGGTGCCGGCCCGGCGGGCGAGGTTGCGCTCGGCGAGGAACGCGGCGCCGATCGCGACCGCGCCGCTGAGGGTGGCGGGGTCCCCGAGTTGGAGGTCGGCGAGCTTGCGGGGGATGCCCGCCGCGTTGACCGGGTTCGTGGCGCTGGTGTCGGCGAGGAGCGGGTCGGTCGCGTCGACGTTCGGGGTGCCCGGGGGGCCGACGATCTGCCGGCGCCCGGTCTGCGCGTCGGTGTAGGTGACGAGCGCCCCGTTGACGACCTGGTCGATCGTGTCGCCCTCGAGCCGGAGGGCGGCGCCGTCGCTGCGCCGGGCGCGCCAGCAGAGCCGGTCGGGGTCGGGGCGGCGGAAGAAGAACGCGCGGTCGTCGTAGACGCCCCACTCCCAGAACGCGAGCGCGTTGACGCGCGCGATCGCGTCGGCGGGCTTAATCGGGTCGAGGAACGCGAGTTGCTGCACGAGCGTCGTGTTGGTCTCGACGTTCCCGGCGGGCACGTTGAGCAGCGGCGCGCCGCGCGTGACGATGTTGCCGATGATGTCGGAGAGGTAGAACCCGGCGTCGGGTTCGGTGCCGCGCAGGGCTAGGCCGTGCGTGCCGTAGACGGCGAGCTTCGTCCACTCGAGGTCGTACGCGGCCCCGAGCCCGGTCGTCGCGTTGTAGAAGATGTTGACGTTCGCCCAGTACTTCGCCACGCCGCTCGTGGTGACGGTGCCGGCGCCGGGACCGGCGGCGCGCAGGTTGCCGGACAGGTTGTTGCTGGTGGCGATGTCGTCGGAGGCGAGGCCCGCCTGCCATGTGTAGTTCGCGTTCGTGTTGTCGAGTCCGACGCCGCGCCGCCACGCGTAGTAGAGGCTGCCGAGCGCGATGCCGCGCGCGTCGTACCACGCGTCGGCCAGCGGGCCGGGCGGCCCGGACGCCTGCGGGCCGACGGTCTGCACGAACGCGGGGGAGCCGGTCGCCGGGTCGAACGTCTGCCGGCCCGGGTCGGTGAACGTCAGCGCGGCGATCAGGCTGCGGCGGCGCTGGACGCTCGGTCCCTGCCACCTGCTGAGGTCGGTGTCGCGGTAGATCTCGCGGAACGACGGGTCGTCCTCGAGATGCGACGACCATCCGACCGCCCCCGGCTGCACGCCGTACGACTCGCCGTGGTCGAGCGGGAACTCCGCGAGCCGCCCCTGCCACGCCGTCTGCCCGCCCGCCCCGTACAGGTCGACGTCGGCGAGCAGCCGCTGATCCGGGTACGCCTCCCCGGCGCCGCGCAGCAGCGAGCAGCCCGCCGTCTTGAACCCGGCGCCGGGGATGCTCGTGCTGAACCCGATGTCCTGGGGGATGTCGCGGGCGCGCGGCTCGTCGGGTCCCCATCGGAACGTCTGCCCGTCGGGGAACCGGACGGTCATCGCGAGGCGCGTGTCGGGGAGGAACGGCGGCACGCTGCTACTCCGGGACGACGAGGGTTCGGGGGGTCACGGTGAGCCGGGCGCTTAGGTTGTCGATCCCGGCGTCGGCGCCCTCGCCGGGCCGGTTCCGGGACGCCTTGACGAAGATGCGGACGGGCCGGTTCTCGCGGCCGGTGCAGGGGATGAGGAGGCGGTCCCCGGTGAACGTGCTCACGTCGGACCATGCGACGCCGGCGGGGTCCTCGCGGATCGCGCGGTCGTGCCGGTGCTCGAGCGACTGCGACGCGAACACGGCGGCGTCCGCGGGCGGCGCCCACGCCGCGAACTTGTCGTAGACCCGGCGGACGTTCGCGTCGCTCGCGGCGCCCCCGAGGTCCGCGAAACCGGGAGCACCGGACGCCAGCGGTCCGCCGGTCGCGAGCGCCGCGCTGTACCCCTCCGCGCCAAGCACGAGCGAGTCTGCGTTGACGCCGTAGTAGTACGCGCAGTAGCCGTTGGCGAGCGCCACGAACCGGACCGTCAAGTCGGTGACGAGTAGGTCATAGGGCAGCGGGCCGATCGGAGCGAGCAGGTCCCCAGCGACGCCCGCGTTGAAGTAGCCCGCGAACAAGAAGATCGGGCCGCCGTTGTTGGAGTAGTTCAGCCGGACGTAGGCGAACGTATTCGACGCGCTGCGGCGCGCGATCACCATGTAGTTCGCGCCCGGGTAGTTGCCCGCAGCGAGATGCTCGCGGCGGAACGTGATCTGCACCGCGCACGACGTCATCGACGTAGCGCCCGACGGGTACGCGATCCGGCCCGAGAATCCGCCGGGCGTGCCGCCCGCGCCGGTCGTGTCGGAGCCGACGGCGCGCGTGACGGTGCTCGAACCGGACACCTGCAGGTCGTCCGTGTCGCCGTAGGTCGTCCACGTCCCGCCGACCGTGAGCGCCTTGCCGTTCAGGGCGCCCGCCGTCTGGTTGAAGTCGTCGCGCGCGCTGAACACGGTCGGGGCCGAGATGGTCTGGTTGCCGGCGAGCTCCGCGTAGCCGTCGGTGACGGGCACGAACCAGAGCCGGTTGATCTCGAGGACGTTGTCCGGGTTCTCCGACCACGTCAGCACGCGCGGTTCCCAGCGCTGCGTGCCCTGCGACGCGCGACTCAGCGACACGAGCCCGAGATCGACGATCTCCCAGGTACCGGCGGTCACGGTCGGCAGTTCGACCGTCGCGTTACGGGAGAACCGGCGGAAGTCGCCCTCGCCCCACTCGAGCGCGATGAACTGCGCCTTGGTGTTCGTCGTCGGCCGGTAGACCCGCGCGAAGACGCGGAACGTGCCGACGTGCGAGAGGTACGCGCCGCCGCCGACCAGCTGGCCGGAGAGCATGCTCCCGGGCGAGGACGGGGTCGCCGCGATCTTGACGACGTTCAAGAGCGTGCCGAACGCACCGGACGCGCCGGCCGCGGTCACGGCGCCGCCCTGCGGCGTCAGCGCCGTGGCGGCGTAGGCGAGCGCCGACGTCGTCGCGGCGGTCGCCGCCTGATACCCCGACTGCTCGACCCCGACGACCACCCACTGCTGATCGACCCCTTCGTCCTCGTCGATCACGAGCCGGCCGAGCGCCGCCACGTCCCCCGGGATGCTCGACTCGGTGAACACGAGCTCGGGGTTGGTCGTCTCGACGCGGTCCGTGAGCGTCACCGGAGCGAGGCGCGCGTACGGGGCGCACTCGAGGACGAGCGAGAGGTCGACGCGACCGGACCGCAGCAGCCGGTCGTTGAACTCCGGCTCGTAGCTCTCCACGCGGAGCACGTCGAACGTGAACGACTTCCCGCCCACGGTGCGGCGGACGGTGCCGCCGTCGACGGCGACGCGGCCGACCCAGGAGGCGAGGTCGCCGAGCTTCGCGAGCGCGAGCGCCGCGGTGTTCTGCCGCACGCGCAGCTTGAAGCTGACGCGCCGGTTGCCAACCTGCGAGTCCTGCGGCACGCCGCCCTCGACGTCCCGGCCGGTGGCGAACAGCGTGTCGACGGGCGGGGACGGGTACTCGTGCCCGAGCAGCCAGTAGCCGTTCAGGCCGTCGACCACGATCGGCGCGTTCCCCGCGCGCTCGTCGGCCGGGTCGAACGTGATGACGTCGCTCACAGAATCCCCCCTTGATAGCTAGAGCCGGACGCCGCCGCCGCCGAACGACGGGGTCTGCTGGCCGAGACCGAACAGCCCGCCGATCTGGCCGCTGACCGCGTCCGCGATCGCCTGCTTGAGCACGCCGCCCTCGGTCGCCGCGACCCGCAACGCCTGGTCGCGCTGCGCGAGCATCTCCCGGAGGAGATCCTCCATCGCGGTCTGCGACTGCGCGGCCTGCTGCGCGAACGCCTCGATCGCCTCGCGCAGCTGCAGTACGAGCGGACCGAACTCGTCGATCGCCGCCGTGTCGCCGCCGGCGCGCGCCGCGGCGAGCGCCTCCTCCGCGATCCGCAGGCGCTCCCGGACGATCCGCTGATCGTCCGTCGTGTCCCCCGGCGTGTCGATCTGCGCGAGCAGGAGCTCGCGATCGAGTGCCGTGAGCGCGCCGCGCGTGCCCTCCAACTGCTGGTCGCGCATCCCCTGCGCGAGGTCCGTCCATGTGCCGCGGAGCGCGGTCAGCGCCGTGATCGCCTGCGTCGACTCCGCGCCGAACGTCGCGACGGCGTCGGCGTAGACGGCGTAGGCGGCGTCCGCGTTCCCGCGGAGCGCCTCGACGTCGTCGCTCATGCCCTGCGTGGTCTGCGCCAGCTGCAGGCGGGCGCTCGCGTTCGCGGTGCGCGCCTCGAGCGCCTGCTCTACCTGCTGGCGCTGCGTGTCCTTGAGCTCGCGGTTGAGGTCCGCCATCGACGCCTGAACCTCGAGGGTCTGGTCGTCGAGGCCGCGCAGCGCCGTCGTGAGCTCGCTGACCGCCTTCGTGTTCCCGAGCGCCTTCGCGCGGTCGAGCGCCCGGACGAGCTCGGTCCGCCGCGCACTGAGCGACCCGAGCGCGCTCCCGGCGCGGTCCAGCTGCTGCCGGATCGCCGCCTCGCCGGTCACGCCGCTGATCCGCTGCTGCAGCCCGAGGCGCGTGTCCGCGCGGGAGAGCCGGTCCTGCGTGGCCTGCAGCCGGACGATCGGCTGCGCGAGCCGGCGGCCCTGCTCGGCGCGCGCGAGGTTCCGGACGGCGTCGAATCGGCGCGCGTCGACCTTGTCGCCGTCGCGGCGTTCCTTCGCGGCCATCGTCGTGACGCGGGCGACGAGCCGCGCGAGCGCGTCGTAGCTGACGCGGGTCGAGTCGGCGAGGCGCTTCGCGAGCGCGGCGAACGCGGCCCGGGTGCCGCCCTCGTCGGTCGCGGACGGGCGGGCCGTCGCGTCGACGAGCGTGTTGAGCGAGCGGACCTTGCCGCCCTTCCGGAACCCGGGGAAGTGCCGCATCTGGAACGCGCCGTTCCAGCCGCGGCGCTCGCCGGGGCCGGCGCCGCCCCCGGACTCGAAGTACCGGTTCCCGAGCTTGATCATCGTGTGCGCGTTCCGGCCGCTGCTGCCGCGCACTCCCCAGGTGACGTACTTGCCGGGTCCGGGCCGCCCGTGAACGTAGAGGCCGGTGCCCTGCGCGACGACCATCCGGCCGTTGCCGATCCCGCCGGCGGCGAGGATCTTCGACACGTAGCCGGAGCAGTCGTAGGAGGGGTTCCCGAACCCGCCGTACTGGTACGGCATCCCCTTGCGCGCGATCGCGGTCGCGGTGCCGAGCATCCGCCGTGCCCGCGTCGCCTGCCCGGCCGTGAGCCCGTACTTCGCGAACCCGCCCGCACCGGAGCCGTCGCCGCGCTCGGTGCTCGGGCCGGTCGCCCGGACCTGAGCGCGCGGCGCGACGTCCCGGTTCCCGGTGGTGCCCGCGATGAGCTCGTTCAGGAACGACCCGCCGACCCCGGTCGCGCCGCCGAGCCCGGCCTCGAACCCCGCCGTGGTCGCGTTGCCCTGGTAGCCCTGCCCGAGCCGGACCTTCCCGCCGCGCGCGAAGTGCGGACGCTGCATCCGCAGCGCGAACGACCGCGACGCGCCCATCGCGAGCAGCTGCTGCCCGTGGTCGGTGTAGACCTCCGTGCCCGCCGGCACCGCGGTGTCGACGTTGTCCGCCGCGACCCGCGCGCCGGGCACGGTCGACCACGACCCGTCAGGGAACCGCAGCCGCTCGCCGGACGAGACCGCGACGGGGACCATGCCGCCCGCCCGGAACCCGAGCGAGCCGACCCGTCCGCCGCGCCGCCCGCCGGACCGTGGGCGCTGACTCAGCGCGAAGCGAGAGTCGGTCGCGAGCTCGCGCAGCGAGCGGGCGGACGTGAGCGCCGCGAGGAGCTCCTTGTCGTCGACGCGGAGCTTGATCTTCTTGTCGTTGACGCCCTGGATCGCGTCCGCGGTCGCGCGGAGCTTCTCGCGGGCCTCGTCGATCCCCCGGGCCGCCGCCCTGAACTTCCCGCCGATCCCCGGGATGCGGCCCGCCGCGGAGAGGAACGTCGTCAGGCCGCCGAGCATGTTGTCGAAGCGGCGCAGGATGAACGCCGTCGTGTCCGCGACCGGCTTGCGCACCGCGTTGAACGCCGTCTTGAAGGCGAGCAGCATCGCGCCGGCGAGCCCGCCCGGAATGAAGATCGCGGTCTTCCAGTTGTCCTTGACCCAGCTGACCGCGTCCTCGCCAGCGATGATCGCCGACCCGAACCCGTCCGTGAACGCCTTCGTGACCCGGCGCTTGAACCGCTCGATCGCCGCCGCTGGCCCGCCGTTGAGGTTCGTCCCGATCCGCTCGCTCGCGCCCGCGAACCCTTCCATGCCGGTCTTGGCGCCGCTGATCGCGCGCAGGAACGCCGGCACGTTCTTCGTGCCGAGATCCTCGAGCGGGGTGCCGAACAGCTTGATCGCCTCGTTCGACCGCTTCGCCGGGTCCTTGATCCCGAGGAGGCCGTCGGCGATCTTCCGGGTCGCGTCCTGTCCCTCTCGGCCGCCCTTGAGCAGCTTGCGGCTCATGTCCTCGGCGTCGAGGCCGATCGCCTTGTACGCCTCGCGGCTCGTGGTCGAGAGGTCCGTGCCGCGGATCGTGAACTCCTTGACGGCGTCCGCCGCCTTGTCGATCCCGATGCGGCCCTTCGTCGACCCGGCGAGCAGCACGCCGAACGCCTCTTCGCCGTCCATCCCGACCTGGGCGAAGAACTGCGAGTACTCCGCGGTCGCCGCGAGGAGCTCGTCGCGGATGCCCGCCGGTACGCGCTGCGCCGCCGTCGTGAGCAGATCGAACGCCTGCGTGCTGTTCTCCGCGAGGCCGCTGTTCAGGAGCGTGCTGACGGACGTGACCGCTTCGGCGACGTCGACCTCGAAGACGCGCGCGAAGTTCAGCGCCTGCCCGGCGGCGCGCTCGACGTCCGCCTGCGTCGCCTCGCGCATCCCGCGGATCGAACTCACGACCGCGTCGACCGCTCGCGTCACGTCCCCGAGGTTCTCGCCATACGCCTTCGCGTAGAGCCGGCCCGCGGTCTTCCCCGCGGTCTTCGCCTGCGCCGGCGTGAGCCCGAGCCGCGCGCCGAGATCCCGCTGGCCGCGGTCGACGGTGAGCGCGTTCTCGAGCGTCGTGCGGAGGGTCTCGGCGACGCCGATCGTGCCGAGCAGGCCGGCGGCGAGCTTGCCGCCCTTGCCCATCTTGCCGCCGAGCGCGTCCGCCGCCGACCCCGCCTTGTCCGTCGCCGACTCGACCTCCGACGACGACCGGCGGACCTGGTCGAGCGCCTCGTCGTACTTGAGCACGGCGCGGCGCGCCTGGATCGAGTCCTCGCCGTACCGCTTGACGGCGGCGGCGGCGCGGTCCTGCGCGGTCTCGACCTGCAGGAGAGCGCGCCGCTGCGCGAGCGACGCGCCCTCGGACTTCTTCGCGAGCTCGTCGAGCGCGCGCGCCCCGTCCTTCTGGAGCTTCTCGAGGCTGCGGGCCGCGTCCCCGGTGGCCTTCTGCAGATCGGCGGGATCGCCGGCGATCGGGATGCGGACTCCGCGCGAACGTGCCATGCGGTTATCCCCCTTCGGTCGGTAGGGCCATCCATCCCGCCGTGCGTGCTTCGCCGGCGTCCTGCGATGCGCGCCGCGGCGCGCGAGCCGGGCGGGCCGGCTCGTCCTCGGCCGGCCGCGCGCCCTCCGCGGCGAGGCCAAGCTCGGCGAGCGCAACGTCGAGCGTCAGCGCGTACCGGTCGTCGCGCTCACGCAGCAGACGGCTCGGGGTCGTCCCCCAGAACTTCGCCGCCCTCGCGATCTGCTGCGCCGCCGTCGTCGTCGCGAAACGTACGCGCGCGCTCGGCGACCTCCTCGTCGCTCTCGATGACCCGGGAGAGGAGCGCGTCGACGTCCTCGTCCGTCAGCCAGCGGAACAGGATCTCGTCCTCGGGACGCTCGTCAGCGTCGCCCTGGTGGATCTTCGGGTCGAGGAGGATCTCGTTGATCAGCCGCGGGGCCGCGTCCATGACGGCGTTCAGCTGCTCGATCGGCTGGCCGAACACGGCCGCCCGGTCGACGACGCCCTCGTTCACGAACGCGAGCATCGACGGGGCGGACGCGAGAACCTCGACCTCGAGGCCGGACGGCAGGGAGATGACCTCGCTGCGCGGCGCAAACGCCGCCGCGCGCGAAGTCTTCGTCGTGGTGCTCATGTCGTCTCCTTGGCGCGCTTGGCCGCAGCCTTGCGACGCGCGTACTCGCGGTTGCGGATGCGTTGCTTGTCGCGACGGCGCTCGTCGCTGGCGATCTTCTGGTCCGCCGTCAGGCGGCGATAGGCCATCCGGTCCTCTGCGGCGATGTGGTGCTTCCTGCAGAGGAACTGGATGTTCGACGGGCGGTTGTTCAGCGTGTCCCCGTCGACGTGGTGTCGCTCGGAACGCTCATCCCCGCAGACCTCGCAGGGCGGCGCGTCGGGGTAGAACGTCCGCGCGCGCTTGCGCCCGGCCCCGACGCCCGCTTGGTCGCCGATCCAGTTCGCCGACTGTGCGCCCGGGTACCGCTCGACCCCGCGGCTCGCGATGCGGCACGCCTCTCCGCAGAAGCGGCGGGCGGCCCAGTGCTTGTTCGACTGCCGGGACCGCAGTTCCGACCTGCTGTACTCCCGGCCGCACATCTCGCAGGTCTTCGTGGCCGGGGGGAGCCCGGCGTAGCCGCCGACCCCCCGGCCGCAGTGTCCCTTGGCCCACACGCTCCGAGGGCCGCGCAGCTGCGTACCGCAGCCGCAGGCGCACACCTTCATGTGCGGCACGTCCTAGCTGTACGCGGACGTGGCGTTGACGAGCGTGTAGACGACCGACGCGGCGCCGGCGTTGGTCGCCTTGAACGAGAGGTCGGCGCCGATCCGGCGCGCGTTGCTCAGGTCGCCGGGGTTGCCGTCGACGTACTGGCAGTTGCTCATCGCCTGCCAGAGCGCGTACTTCGACGCGGTCACGCCGATCGACGACTCGTTCAGCCACTTCGCGGTCGCGGCGAACCCGGTCGCGTCACGGAGGGCGTCCATGTCGGCGACCGCGAGGCGGCGCTTCGGGACGCTGCCGGTGCAGACGATGAGCCCCTCGCCCTTCTCCATCAGGTCGGGGTACTTCGACGCCGACCCGAGCGAGTGGTACGGCTCGATGCTGTTGCTGATCGTCGTCGAGTAGTCCTCGGTGACCCCGGTGTTCGACAGCCACGTCGGGAGCGTCAGCCCGGACCGCAGGAACGGGCGGGTCGCGATCGACTCGGGGGCGGGGACGAGCGACGGGTCGCTGATCCGCTGCGCGAACGTCGCCTGCCCGTTGATCTGCAGGCGGGTGCCGCCCTGCGTCGGCGTGGTGATCTCGAGCGACTCGATCGCCATGCCCTTCACGCGCCACCAGACGCCCTGGTCCTTGTAGCCGAACACGCCCTGCATCGTCTGCGGGGACGGGCCGGCCGGCCCGAAGGGGGCGGTCCAGACGTGCCGGTACGCGCCGACGGGGATCGTGGCGGCGTCCGGGTCGGTGATGATCCCGTCGCCGGCGGTGGTGACCGGGGCGCCGAGCAGACCCTTGAGCAGAAACCCGACGAGGTCGGGGTACATGCGGGTCTCGAGGGTCCACGACGGGTCGAACATCTCGCTGACGACGGCGGACGCGTCGTCGGTGCCGCGGGCCTCGTCGTCGCGGTCGAGATGCTGCGGGTTGAGGCTGAACCCGGCGCCGATCAGCGGCGGGAAAATCGTCTTCGTGGACAGCGTGTCCGTGCTCCCCTCGAACCCGGGGGTGCTCTCGAACTTCAGCTGCATGTACGCGTTGCTCATCTTCTTACTCCCCCTTGAGCGCGTCGCGCTCGGTCTTGAGGTGGTCGTGCTCGCCGCCGACCGCGCTCGTGCGCGCGTCGACGTAGCCGCGGCGGGCGGCCTCGAGGTCCTGGGCGGTCGCGGCGAGGGCCGCGTCGCGCTCCTTGTCGGTCAGGTAGACGAGGGCGACGGGGGCGCCCGGGTTCGCGCTGAGGGCGCGGGCCTGCTCGAGGCCGGGGCCGCCGGGCTGGTCGCAGACGGTGGGCCGGTCGGGCCGGTAGTGGCCGGGCACGCCGGGGAGGACGTGCGGGCTCGCCGGGGCGCCGCCGAGCGTGAGCACGAGCGCCGGGTGCTTCGCGGTCTTCGTCGCGGTCGTCGGCCAGGGGAGGCCGTCCACGGCGGGCGCGGGCGGGGTCGGGGCGGGCGTGGCCGGGGTCGGCTGCTCGTCCGTGTCGGGCAACGGCTGGTCGGGCATTCGGGTGTCCTCCTCGGACGGGTGGGTTCGGGCGCCCCGCGCGCGGCGGGACGAACGACGGGCGCGCGACACGCGCGCGGGCGGGCGGGCGGGCGGGGCTAGACGAGCTTGAGGACGGACACGACGGTCGCGACGAACATGAGGGCGCGACCGCTGCCCTGCGGCTCGAGGATCGCGGGGCGCTCCCACGACGTGACGCGCGCCTCGAGCGCCGTGCCGTTCAGGCTCGGGTTCGCGTCCACGCCGGCGACGAGCTCGTCGACGACCTCCGCGATCCTCAGCTGCGCCGCGACGGGGTCGGCGAGGTCGACGTAGATCGTCACGGGGAAGTCCATGTCCCAGTCGTCGGCGAACAGCTGCGACTCGCGCTCGTCCGGGAGCGTCCGGGTACCGGACGGAACCTCGACGACGACACCGGGGAGCGCGCTCATCTGGCGCGGCGCCGGCCAGAACGCGGACTTCACGGTCGGGAGGCCGTCGGCGAGGTCGCGGAGAGCTTCGGCGATCGGGGTGATGTTCGCGCTCACGGGGTCTCCAATCCGGCCCGCTCGAAGTCGAGCAGGATCTCGCTCAGGACTTCGCGGCGGGTCTGCTCGTCGGTCGCTTCTACGGCGCCGACGAGGAACTCGCGCGCCCGGTAGGTGCGCGGCCCGAGGACGGCGGCGCGCGGACCCTGCGGGGTGCGGACCGCGGCGCGGCGCTTCGGCCGGATCGGGGTGCGGACGGTGCCGCCGAACTCGGCGAGGCCGATGACGCGGCCGGGCAGTCCGGTGCCGCCGGTCAGGTACGCGCCGTTGCGGCCTTCCTTGACGGTCACGGCGCTCGCGAACCGGCCGACGTGCTTTGCGGCGTCGGCGCGGGCGCGCGGCTCGACGACCCGTCCGGCGACCTTCACGACCGCGGCCTTCGTGGTGTCGGGGAGGCGCGCCTCGACTTCGCGGAGCGCGCGGACCGGGTCGGTCGTGTCGATGTTCGCGTGGACGAGCATCTACGCGTAGAAGCGCCGGTAGTGCTCGAGGCCGGCGCGGGCGGCGTCGGGGAGCGCGCGGGGGCGCTCGACGCGGTCCTCGGCGATGCTGAACGTCGCGTTGAACGCGGCGACGTCGCGGCGCAGCCATGTCGCGACCGTGACGGTCGCCCAGTGCTCGACGTCGGAGGGGATCGTCGCGAATCCCCAGTCGCCGGTGACGACGAGCGGCGCGTACCGGTCCGCGGTGCGGGTGCTCGTCGTGTTCTGGACGAGCAGTCCGGTGGTGACGCCGTGCCGGGCGGGGAGCGGGCGGGTGCGGAAGTCGGTGCCGTTCGTGAGCGTGACCCCGGCGAGGGTGACCGACGTGAGCGTCCGGAGGTCGTACGGCTCGAGGGACACGTACGGGGCTTCGCGGTCGAACTCGAAGGTGCGCGCGGCGGCGGTCGGGCCGCCGGCGAACTCGCGCTGGTACTCGTCGATGATCACGCGGGACGCGGAGTCGATGAGCTCGACGATCGTCGCGTCCTGGTCGGTGTCGCCGGGCTGCAGCTGCAGGAACCGGCGGACGCGCTCGAGCGTCGTGAGCGGCGTCCCGGACGCGGTCGACGGGCTGAGGATCGGCACGGTGTAGCCGGAGAGGGCGTTCGCGGCGTCCCGGAACCGCAGGCGGAACCAGCCGGTCGCGACGGTCGCCGCGGTCGTCGTGACGTTGACCGGGTTCGGGGTCTCGGGGGTCGCGTCGACCGGGACGGTCTGCGAGTCGATCAGCGTCCACGGGCCGGTGGCGGCGGTCGCCTCCTCGATGAGGATGTGGGTCCACGGGAGGCCGTCGTACCGGGCGGGCGGGGTGACCCCGGTGAAGCTGTGGGCGAAGGGCATCAGGTGGTCGCTCCCGGGGTCGGGGTGCCGGCGGGGCCGCGCGCCGCCCCGGCGATGGTCGGCGGCGCGCTTGCGGTCGCGAGGGTCGGGCCGTTCGTGACGAGCACGGGGTCCGGGTCGGGCAGGGTCAGCGTGAACGTCGCGTGCAGGTCCATGCCGTCCGCCTAGTCGTCGAAGAGGTAGAGCTTGCGGACGATGATCGTGTCCCCGCCGCCGCCGGTCTGCGGGCCGAACGGCGTCAGGTACCCGTCGATGTCCTCGATGGGTGGATCGCCGGCGCCGAGGACGTACGGGGCGTCGGTGGGCGCCCCGACGCTGGGGTCACCGGCGGCGTCGATCTGCACGATGGTCTCGACGGGCGGGATGTCGCGGTTCGTGCGGTACCCACGGTCCGGTGTGCCGGCCTTCCAGTAGCTGATCCAGTACGTGTACGCGGGGTCGAGCTCGGTCGCCCACGCCGGGTCGGTCGTGAGCGACGCGACCGGCTGGTCGGTGTCGTCGCGGTGGACGCTGACCGATGCGCCGAGCACGGTCGTGGTGCCGGCGGCGTTGCGGCTCGTGCCGCCGAGCCCGGGGCTGATCCGCGCGGCGTCCGTCTGCTGGCGGCCCGCCGTTGCGAGGTCCTGCGTTTCGGCGAGCGCGTCCGCCCCGGCGTGCGCGGCGAGCGTGGTGAGGTCTTGGGTCTGCGCGATCGCGTCCGCCCCGGTATGCGCGGCGACGGTGGTCATGTCCTGGGTCTGCGCGAGGGCCTCGCTGGCCGCGTGGGCGGCGACCGTGGCGAGGTCCTGCGTTTCGGCGAGCGCGTCGTCAGCGGTGTGCGTCGCGACCGTGGCCAGGTCGAGCGTGTCGGCGAGCGCGTCGTCGGCCGCGTGCGCCGCCACCGTGGTCATGTCGACGGTGTCCGCGAGCGACTCGTCGCCGGTGTGCGCCGCCACCGTGGTCATGTCGATGATCTGCGCGAGCGCTTCGTCTCCGGCGTGAACGGTCGTGGTGGTGAGGAGCGCGACCTCGGTGTACGCGACGAGCACCTGCCCGCGCGCTCCGGTCTGAGCGCCCGTGTTGACCACGTTGTCGCCGCCGCCGCCAGCGCCACCGGGGGCGGTACCCGCCACTGACGAACTCACAGTCGTTGCGCCATTGCCGCCCGCGCCACCACCGGCGGTTCCTCCGGCGCCTCCCGCCGGAGGAGTGCCGCCGTTGCCGCCCGCAGCCGCGTCACCGGCCCCACCGCCGCCGCCGCCGCCGTTGCCGCCGCGGGACGTCGCGCCGTTGCCGCCGCTGAACTTCACGGTGCCGACAGACGCCGCAGCGGTACCCCCCGCAGCACCGGCCGCAGCCGCGCCACCGGACGATCCGCCCTTCGCCATGACCGTCGCGGCGTTCCGGAAGTGGCTGTCGCCGCCTGCCGCACCGCTCGCCCCGCCAGCGCCGACCGTGACGGTAAGCGTCTCCCCCGGGGTTACGGGGACTGCCGGGTTGCGCGCGTACGCGCCGCCACCGCCGCCGCCACCGGACGCGCCGAGCACGACGCCCGCCCGTCCGCTGCCGCCACCGCCCCAGCACTGGACCTCCACGGACTCGACCCCGGCGGGGACGGTCCACGACTCGGTCGCCGTGAACGTCTGCAGGATCTTCCCGTCGTTGCGCAGCGACCGCGTAGGCATCTACTCGCCCTGGTCGACGTCCACGACGACCCGCAGCGCGGACTCATCGACCTCCACGAGCGTGAAATGTGGCGACTCGACCGCGCTCGCAACAGCGTCGCTCATCTCCTGCGGTGACGCGAACACGAGCGTCAAGCGACCCGTCACACGCATGGGGCTACTGCTGCGTCCAGCGGAAGATGACCTTGAAGCTCTGGTTGACCGCCACCGTGGTCGTCGCGCTCGTCGCGAGAGTCGCGAGCAGCAGACCGGCACCGGTCGAGGTCGTGCAGATCGCGGAGTGCGTCACGGTCATCGCCGTCCCGCTGATCGGCCCGAACGTCTCTTCCGCCGCGCTGAACCGGTAGTCGCCGCCGACGAGACCGTTGTCCGTCCAGTCGGTCGACAGGATCTGCTGGCGCGAGTACCCGTCCGACCCGGGCGTCTTCGCCTCCGTGACCGCGCTCATGGTGCCGTCGGTCTCCGCGACGGTCGCGTCGTTGAGCAGGGCGAGGAACTTCGTCGGGTTCGCCTGCTCGCGCAGGTACACGTTCAGCATCGACTGCTCACCGGCGTCGTGGAGCGCGTTGACGCCCCAGTCGTCCTCCTGCCACGCGACCGACCCGTCGGGCTCCACGACCGCGTGCATGGCCATGAACAGGTGGGTGCGCCGGCCGGACGCGGACGGGCGACGCTGCGGAAGATGCGGGATGCGGATGCCGTCGGGTCGGGTCACGGGGTGATCTCCTGGTAGTGCGCGGTGACGGCGACCGAGGCGGCGCCGCTGAGGTTGACGGTGAGCGGCGCGTTGGTCGCGCCGGTGAAGACTTCCCAGTGGGAGATCGCGTAGCCGCGGTAGACCTCGCTCGATCCGAGCGACACGCGGATCAGCGGGGATGTCGCCTCGTCGGGGTCGTTGATCGCCGTGATCCAGTAGAGGCGGATCGCCTTCCCGGCTGCCGGGGTGACGATCGTCGTGTCCCCGGACGCGGTGACGGTCGCGACCGCGGCGAGCTTCCCGCCCGCGTACCGGCCGGCGAGCGTTGCTTCGGTCGCCGCCCCGGCGGGGAGCGGCAGCGCGGCGGCGCTCACGGGGACCGCGGACGCGCGCAGTTGCGCGTCCGTCAGCGGGCCGGTGACCGCGACCGACCCGGCGATCGTCGCCGTCACGGACTCGAGCGCGGCGAGCGTGCCCGCCCCGAGATCGACCGTGCCCGTCACGGCCGCCGTGACCGACTCCAATGCGGCGAGCGTGCCGGACGTCAGCGCGACCTCGCCCGAGACCGTGATCTGTTCCAGTGCGGCGAGGGTCGTCGCGTCGAGCGCGACCGTGCCCGCCACCGCGGCCTGGATGCTCTCGAGCGCGGCGAGGGTCGCGGCGTCGAGCGCGACAGCGCCGGTCGCGACCGGCACCGGCGCGGCGCGCAACTGCCCGTCGGTCAGCCCGCCGGTGCTCACGCTCCCGGTCACGGTGAGCGTGCCGGCGAGCGCGTCCGCGATCGCGGCGAGCACCGCGCGGGTCTCGTCCTGCTTCGCCGCCGTCGCGAGCGCCGCGAGATCGCTCGGTTCGAGCTTCCCTGCGAGCTCGGCGAGGACCGCTGCGAGGGTCGTCTGCGTCGCCGCCCCGGTCGCCCCGGTGGCGAAGTCCGAGTCGGGGCCACCGACACGCACCGGGCGCGAGGTTCCCCCCGCGTCGGCGATGAGGGTCGCGTCGACGCTGACGTCCATCGTCCTGCTACGCCTCCGCCTTCGCGGGCTTGTCCTGCTTGTCCTCGACCGGCGCCGCGGGCGCGGAGTCCTCGACCGCGTCGGCGTCCTTCTCCGCGTCGGCGTCCTTCTCCGCGTCGGCGTCCTTCTCGGCGTCCTTCTCCGCGGCGCTCGGGCGCCGGCCGATCGCCTTCGCGAACCCGTGGTCGACGAGCGCCTCGCCGAGCGCGTCCGGGACCTCGTAGGTCTCGCCCTTCTCGTACTGCTCGACGCGGACGCCGTCCGGGCTCCCGGGCGCGTCCTCGGTCATCTTGATCTTCATCTGGTCCTGCCTTCCGGGGTCGGGCGCGCGGCGCCCCGACCCCCGCGCCGCGACCCGGTCAGGCCGCGGCGGGGGCGGGGCGCTCGAGCGCCGGGGGGGTCGGTGCTAGACGGCGACGCCGCCGACGTGACGCAGCCGCGTGCGGACGACGCACGCCGACAGCAGCGCGGCCGAGCCGGCGGTCGTCGACACGCGCACGTACCGCTTGCCGCCGACGTACGCGACCTTCCGGATCGACGACGCGGTCGTCGCGAACCCGGACGGGTTGCCGGTCAGGCCGATCAGGTCCGCGTCGGCGACGTCCGTGAACGTCGAGTTGTCGTCCGACTCCTGCACCTTGATCGTGGCGACCGTCGAGGCCGCCCCGGTCTCGACGATGATCGTCGCGGCCTCGCAGCCGGCCAGGTCGACGCCGGTACCGGTCACGGCACCACCGATCGACTGCGGGGCGAGGGTGGTCTTCGGGTCCTGGTGGAGCGCGTTCTCGCGAGAGGGCATGATCGCTGACTCCCTTCTACGCCATCTGCAGCGTCTTGAGGGCCTCGGACAGGACGACCTGCCCGCCGACGCGCTTGCGGGCGTGCAGGATGACCTGCCCGTTCCCGGCCGCGCTGAACGGGTCGCGGAGCATCGACATCTCGATGCGGTCCACGATCCAGTACGCCTTCTGGAAGTCGCCGTAGGTGACGGTCTTCGCGTTGCTCGCGGCGGTCGGCATGTCCGGGCAGATCGTGTACGGCGACCCGAGGATCGTCGCGGGGATCTGGCCGGTGATGCCGGCACCGGGGCCGAGACCCGGCGCCCAGATGTAGTTGTTCGTCGTGTCCTTGAGCTTGCGGATGTCGCGCAGCGACAGCCGGTTCAGCGCCCAGGACGCGTTCTGCCAGTACTGCTCCTTGAGCGCGAACTGGAGGTCGATCAGCTTGTCCGCCGACGCGAACGACGCGCCGCCGTTCGGGACGAGCTCGATGTCCGCGTTCGTCAGGAAGCCCTCGGGCTTCTTGACGCCGTTGCCGGTCACGAACGCGCTGCCCTCCGCGACGCCGAACTGCTCGCTCATCGCGTCGTTGAGGTCGGCCTCGAGGTTGACGACCGGGTCCTCGAGGTCCCAGTTGGACACGATCACGCGAGCGTAGAGCTCGTGGGTCGGGATCTCCTCGAGCCCGTACGTGCGCCCGGTGGTCTCCGTGCGCGTCGCGATCTCGTCGACCCACTGCGCGGCGAAGTTGCCGGTGCGCTTCGGGGCCTGCACGGACGTGCGGGAGGTCTGCCGGACGCGCGCGACGTTCCGGATCGGGCTGTACTGCACGATGCCCTTGATCACCTCCGCGATGTACTCCGCGGGAGCGAGGACGCCGCCGAGCGACTCGTCGCGCAGCGCCATGACCTTGGTCTCCTCCGGCAGCTTGCCGGACCGGACGAACCCGAGGAAGTCCTTGACCTCCTGCGGCGCCTCGCCGGCGCGCGCCGCGGGGGCGAGCGTCGCCTGCTGGAACTTGACCTCGATCTCGTCGAGGCGGTCCTGCACGCGGTCGACCGCGGCCTTCGTCTCGGCGAACTCCTCGCCGTGCTTCTTCGCCTCCTGCTCGGCCTGCTCCATCCGGCCCTTGAACTCGGACTCGAACGTCGAGTGGAGGTCGTCGGCGAGCTTCTTGAGCTCGCCCTGCAGATCGGACATACCCGATCCTCCTCTGTCTGTGGGGGTTAGGCCGCGTCCCGCAGGACACGGTCACGGAACGCCTGCAGAGTGGACGCGACGTCCGGCTCCCCGGCGATACGGGCGGCTCCGTCGTCGCCCTCGGTGACCTCGCGGTCGGCCGGGGGCTCGAGGAGTGCCTCGAGGCTCTTGATCGCGTCCCGCACGGGGGCGCTCATCATCTCGTCGTAGGCGACGCTCACGGCGTCGGCCTGGTCGCTCTCCGGCTGCCCTTCACCGGCGGCGACCTGCGCGATCTCCGAGGCGAGCAGCTTCGACAGCGACCCGAGGATGCCCTGCATCCGCGAGGCGTCCGCCGCGTCGCCCTCCGAGACCTCGCACACCATGAACCGCGTGCCGCACGCGATCATCTCGAGGAGCTCGCCGACACCGCTCTCCGCGGCGCCCCAGAGCCCGTAGCTCTTCACGGCGTCCACGCCGGCGAGCTCGTTCATCGGGAACACGACCGGGCTGAACTCGGAGAGCTTGAGCTCCTTCAGGTGCCGGACGCCCTTCTCGAACGACCGCTGGATCGTCCGGTACCCGATGCTCAGTCCCTTGAGGCCGCCGCCCTTCATCGCGGCGTGAACCTCCCGGGCGCGCGCGCCCTCGAGGAACAGGCGGCCGGTGACGTGCAGACCGTGCTCGTCCTGCTTCATCGACGTCGACACGCCGATCGGCGGCAGGGTGTGGTCGTGCGACCAGAGGATCGGGACCTCCGGGTTCTCCTGCAGCGTCTTCGTGAACGCGCCCGGCTCGATGATGTCGTTGCCGCGGTCGACGTTCCCGAACACGGCGGCGTACCCCTCGAAGGTGCCGTCCTCCTCGGTCGCCGTGACCTTCATCCCGAACGACTTGATCTCGTTCGTCCGCTTCGCGGTGCTGGACATGAGCGTGACCTCCTCGGTCTACGGTGTGCCCGCCGGATCGGCCGGCGGGGTCGGGCCGGACGACGCGTTCGGCGCGCCCCCGACCGGGGTCTCCTGGATCGAGTCGCCGCCCGGGACGTCCGGGAAGTTCTCCTTGCGCCGGACCTCGTTCGCGGTGATCCAGCCGCCCTGCCGCGCGATCCGGTACATCTCGTAGCGGGTCGGCGTGTCCGGTCGCAGCAGCGCGTCCGTGAGCGCCTCCGTGAACAGCGGTTCGCCGCGCTCGGGGAACAGCTGATCGGACGCGTTCAGCGCCTGCGTGTACGCCGTGAAGAACGGGCCGAGCGCGAACGTCGTCAGGAACCGCCAGTCGTCCTCGGACGGGGCGGCGCCGGCGACGAAGAACGACAGGGGCACCTGGTACATCGCGCAGCACTGCTCGATGGTCAGCTTCGTGAGCTCGGCGAACTGCGCGTCCCGCAGCGACACCGGGACGCTGAGGAGCGTCGCGCCGCCGCCGACCGCGAGGATCTTCCCCGCCTTGCTCGACCCGCGATGCTTCGCCTCCGTAGCTTCGAGCCACTCGTCCGCCTGCGCCTTGCTCACGCCGGGCGGGAACTGCACGCCGAACCCCGGCGCGTACCCGTTCTGCAGATGGCTGCTCTCGAGCCGCTGCCGGTCGAGCGCCCCGGTGATCATCAGGCGCGCCGCCGTGATCGGCGAGAGCCCCTCGAGCCCGTCCCCGAGGCTGAACGACCGCACCTGCAAGACCTCGCGCGTCCCCCGGCTCACGACGTTCTCGCCGGTGCCGTCGTCGAACACGACGTCCCCGGTCGCGGAGATCCGCGGCTTCACCTTCCCCGCGTCGAGCGACCGCATCGCGAGGACCGTCGGCCGATCCGGTGCGGGCCGCCCGTCCGGGAGGAAGAGGCGCACGTACGCGTTCCCGCGGCCCGCGAAGTTCGCGGCGAGGTCCGCGGTCAGCGCGAACGGGGTCAGCGGGGCGGGGCCGGGCCGGCGCGTCATCCGCGCCCACTGCCACGTATCCCGCGCCGGCTCGCGCACGTCGCCGTCACGCAGGACGTGGATCGGCACCATGCCCGCGCTGTGCGCGAGCAGCCGGATCACGGCGAGCAGCGCCGGGAGCCCGACCGCGTCCTCCGCGTGCGGGTTCCGCAGCTGCGGCGCGGACTGCAGGTACTCCCAGAACGCCTCGGGGAGCACGTCGACGGACTTGACCTCGTCGTTCGCCCGACGGCGACGGAACAGCGGCATCAGTACGCCCCGACCCACGGGGCCGACTGCGCCGCGCGCCGCGCCGACGCGTACGCCAGCGTGCCCGCCACGATCGGCGAGATGTCCACCTTCGAGTTGCGACGCGACCACGCCCACGCGTCGCCGAGCGGGCGCTTCACGGCGCCGCGCGCCGCGGCGTTCAGTTCGGGTGATCCGAGGTGACGCATCGTCCCTCCGTTCGGGTCGTTCACGGCGTCGGCGAACTGGCCGCACGCCTGGGCGTGCTCGGACGCCGAGAGCGTCCGAACGTTCACGCCGGCGGCGCGCAGGTCGTCGACGAGCGACATCGCCGGCGACCGCTCGTCGCAGACGACCTCGTGCGGCCGATGCTTCGCGTTCAGCGCGACGAGCCGATCGACGACCCAGTGCGTGCCGGCCGCGTGCTCGATGATCTCGACGTGCCCGAGCCCGTCCGCGCGCATCCCCCCGGCGGCGATCGCCGAGTACCCGCGGTCCGGGGTCACGTCGTACGCGAACGACACCGGATCGAGCGGGCGGCTCGCGCGGTCCTCGAGCGCGAGCCATAGCTCGTAGTCGAGCCCCTGGTCCTTCACGGCGTCGGGTTCCTCCCAGTCGCCGACCCCGAGCCGCTCGACCGCGAACGTCCGCGGCCCCAGCGCGCCGCTCTGCTCCGACGCGACATGCTCGAGCGAGATCCGGCGACCGAACCCCGGGTTCGTCCTCGCCCAGTTCTCCGGGTCCGACGCGATCTCCGGCGTGACCTCGTCCGGGGACGCGAGGTCGAGCGACCACTCGAACCACGCGACGCGCGCCGCCTGCTCGAGCGCGCGCGACCGGACGCGCGAGAAGACGAGCCCGTGCTCGTGAACCGTCTTGTCGACCGCCGACCCGGCGTACCAGATCTGCGGGTTCCCGACCAGCGAGCGCGCGGCCATCGTCGGCACGAGCGCGCCGACGGTCTGCTCGGGCAGGATCATCGCCTCGTCGAGCACGACGAGGTCCCCGGTCAGGCCGCGACCGCCGCCCCCGGTCCGGGTCTTGAAGAGGATGCGCTCCCCCGACTTGAGCTCGATCGCCTCCGAGCCCTTGCCCTTGACGACGCGCCGCACGCGCTGGTCGAAGTCCGGGACGCTCTCGATGAGGATCAGCAGCCGCCGGAAGTGCTCCGAGCTCGTCGCCTGCTCGTGCGCCGAGTGGATGATCAGCCGCTCCCCGAACACGAACGCGCCGCAGAGCTCGCGCGCCTCGAGGATCGAGCCCTTCCCGCTCTGCCGCGACACGGCGAGCCCGACCTCGTACGCGGACCAACGGCCGTCCGCCCGCTCGCCGCACGCGTCGGTCAGCGTCGCGCGCTGCCACGGATCGAGATGCAGGCCGGCGAGCTCGGCGCACTCGATGATCTCCGCGCCCGCCGACGACACGTACGGCGGAACGACCCGGACTCTAGGTTCCTGCGCCCCCATCAGCAGCGCGCCGGCGCTGCTCCCGCCGCTGCTTGAGCTCATCGACCGCGTCCTCCTTCTTCTTCGGCGGCGCGAGCTCGCGCAACTCCGCGAGCGCCTGCGTCAACGCGCGAGCGCACGACGCGCGCTCCGTCCCGGTCGTGCCCGGAGAGTCCATCTGCTCGGCCAGCGACACGGCCAGCGCGGCGAGCCCACCATCAGCGAGCGCCGCGTCCGCCTTCCTGATCGCTGCGAGGTCGCGCAGCACCGCTGCGCGCACCGACTGCTTCCGCGCCCGGGCCATCTACCAGACCCGCGACGCCGGTCGCTTGCGCCGCCCTGCCGTCGCGCGGTTGCACCGCGCGTGCTCCGGCCCCGAGTACCGGGACCGGTCGAAGTCATCGTGGCCGAGATCCCACGGCTCGCCCGGCGCGATCAACTCGCCGCACCGCGCGCACGGAACCGTGCCCGACGCGACCTGCGACGCGAGCCGCCGACGCAGCCGCTTGTGCGCCGCCCCGTACCCCCGCACGACGTTGCTCGGCCGCCGACCAGCGCCCGTTTCCCCGCTAGGGGGGGGGACCGGAACCGCGGGGTTCCCGTGTGGGCGTGCTTGGGTCATGGGTACCCCCCCTCTGGGGTTGGGTCCGTGGTGTTCGGGGGTGTTGCGTGGCCGTCGCGGGGCGGCCGGGGTGCCTGGGTGTGGGCGTGCCGGGGCTAGAGCGCGTGTTGCTCGTGGCGCGCCTCGTGGCGGGGCGCTGGCCGGGCTCGGTTCGTAGGGTAGCGGGCGGGTCGGCGGGCGTCTACGCGCCTCGGGATACGGCGGCGATGCACGGTGCGATCGCGGCGATGACGCTCGTCGGCGTGTCGCTGTCGACGTATGCGGCGTCGACGGCGCGTCCTCGTCCGCCTGCGGGGCTGCGGACGAACCGGACGGTGCCGCCATCGGCGAGGTCGATGCGGTCATGCCGGACGCGTGCGCCGGGCGGGTGTGGTGCGAGGTCGTCGGGGGTGAGCGATCGGCTCGCGATGAGGACGTGTGCTTGTGGGTGGTCGCGGATGTGGTCGCGGATCTCGTCGATCATGTGGGCGAGTCGCCCGTGTCGCAGGCTCACGCGCTCCCCTCCTCGTCGGTCGAAGGGGCGTCGTCCCGAAGCCGGATCGCGGCCTGCTGCTGCGCCTCCGCGCACCATGTCGTCGACGCCGCCGAGAGCGTGCCCTCCGGGTTCGGCACCAGCCCGCCACACAGGGCGCATTCGTACTCGTCGCCGTTGACGACGCCGCAGCGGCTACGCATCGGCTTCACCCCGGTCCTCGGTCGAAGTAGGGCGATGGCGGACCCACCAGTCGTGTTGCTCGTCGCGGCACCGCGCGACGACGTCTGCCGCTTGGCCAAGCGCCTGCTCCGTCTGCCCGCTCGCGCACGACGCGCCAACGCGCAGCATGTGGACGGCGGCGTCATAGCCCTCCGTCCATGCCGTCTCGACCTCGGCCAGAGCTTCGTCACGCTCGGCCACGAGGGCGTCCATCGCCTCGTCGCGGCCGAGTTCACAGCGATAGCAGCCCGGAACGAACGTCCGGTGATCGTGAGCGGTCATGCGACGCCCCCGTCCTCGGTCGAAGGGGCGGAACGATGCTGCTGGCTACGCCAGACGTGACACTCGCCGCAGAACGGCTTGCCTTGGCTTGCGCGGAAGCTACCCCCAGCGTCAGCGTGGTTGATGGCGTGGAGCAGCTCGACAATCAGGGGTTCGGTGGCGACCGTGCCGCCGCGAAGCCACTCACGAATGGTCGGGTACATCCGGGCGACCTCAGGCATCGTCGCCCCGGTCCTCGGTCGAAGAGAGGCCGCGTTCGACAGCGCGGGTCATGTCCGGGGGCACGAAGCCGGGCGGCTTGATGATCTTCCCGTCGCCCTCGCGGCGAACGTTGGCATGGATCTTGTCCATCGCCGCACGATGGATCTCGCGCAGCGCGGCGTCGAGGTCGATGCCGTAGCTCCAAGCGATCGTGTAGGCGACGTAGGTCACGTCCGCCAGTTCGCGCGCGATCTTGCTGCGGTCGGCCTCGTCGCCGGTCAACTCGACCAGTAGCTCCTGGGACTCCTCGCCCATGAGCGTCGCGGCGAGGGCGCGGACGTGCGCAGGTCCCAGGCTGTTCGGGTGCGTGTTGAACTCCGCGGCCATACGCGCGGCGCGACTGCGCCCGGCGGGAGCCTGGACGCCGGTGACGCCCCCGTCCTCGGTCGAAGCGGAAGGAAGCTCGATACCGAGCGGGTCCAGCATGGCCGCGACCTCGTCCGGGTGCGGCTCGGCCATCACACGGAGGGCGGCGTCCAGCATCCCGGCGTAGTAGCAGTCGGTGTGACCGTCGTCATCGACCGGTTCGGCGGCGTAGCGGACCATCGCGTCAATGACCTGCGGTGGGAATCGGTCAGCCTTGCAGCGGCGATCAGTCATCGCTCCCCTTCTGGTCCATGTGGGGGTTGTCCCCGTCCTCGGTCGAAGCAGCAGTCAGCGCTATGGCGACGACTTCGGCGTAGCGGATGCCCTGCAGCCGCTCGAAGCCGCCGCGCGCCTCGTCCAGCAGGGCGGCGGGGACGTACGGGACGTCGTCCCGCTGCATCGGCTCGCCGGAACCCCCGCAGATGCCGTAGGTGACGCGCAGGTTGTCGAGCGTGGCCTCGTCGCCTTGGAGGACATGACCGAGGAACTCGGCTGCGTCCTCGGCCCGGTTGGCGATGTCGTGCAGGCAGCGGTTGCACGTGTAGTAACCCTCGCACGTGCACCGCATGGCTGCCGCGTCCCGGGCGATTTCGGCGGCGTGTTCAAGCGCAGCGCGCAGCAGCTTGACCTCGACGCGCGCCTTGTCACGCTCGCGGGCCATCGCCTGCTGCGCCTCGCGCCAGTACTGCTCGTGAGGCGTCGCTCCTTGGTCGTCCATCTGGGGGTTGCGGTCCACGGTCGTCATGCGGCGTTCCTTCCGTCGTCGGCGTGCTGTTCGATCGCGGCGAGCCGCGCGGCGCGCGCCTCCTCGAGCGCGAGGACCGCCGCCGGGTCCGCGGCGAGGAGCCGTTTCGTGCGCTCCTGGTTCGCGCGCATGAGCCGCCGTGCGTGCTCGGCGCGCCGACCGGGCTCGCCGGCGCGGCGCTCGGCGGCGTCGCGGGCGAAGTGCTCGAGGGTAGCGTCGTCGACCGCTTCGGGCTCGTCGGGGAGCGCGTCGCGCGCCCGGGTCGTGTAGCCGTGCGACGAGTCCGAGGCGAGGAGGCGGGGAGCGTCGAGGAGCCGGAACCGGACGATCCAGACGCGCTGGTCGTGGTGGCGGTCGGTGAAGCGGGCGAGGACGAGGTCGTCGTCGATCGGGGCGAGCGTTTCGCCGGTGCCGTCGCAGAGCGGGCAGGGGTGCGCGTCGAGGGGGTGGGCGCGGTAGGGGCCGGTCGGGGTGGTGGTCCAGCAGTCGGCGCAGTCGACGTTGCCGTCGCCGTCGCAGCGCGCGCATGTCTGGCGCGGAGGCCAGGCGGCGTCGTGGGTGGTCATCCACGCGTCGGCGAACGCGGCGGTCGTGCGGAACCCTTCGGCGCGCACGTCGGGGTAGGTGAGGTCGGCGAGCCGGGCGCGCGCGTTGCTGAGGACTTCGATCCGGGCGATCTCGGGGCCGCCGGTCCGGGTCTGGACGGTGTAGGTGCGCGGCGGGCTGTTCGGCGGGGACGGCCGGTAGGGGCAGGGTCGGACGACGCCGTCGGGGCTGGTGCGGATGGGGATGCGCGCTTCGGTCTTGCGGCCGTGGACGATCTCGCGGGCGAGGGTCTTGGTGACGATCATCGGGTCTCCGGGTCGAGGTCGGGGGTGGCGGTGGGCGGCGCGGGCGCCGGCGGCAGTGCGGGCAGTGCGGCGGGGTTCGGCAGGAGCGCGAGGAGCCGGAGGGCGGCGCGCCCGTCGCGGTCGACCCACTGGCAGCAGTCGTCGGGGGTGAGCGGGCGCGCGTTCCGGGTCTGGCAGCCGCCGGGGCGGTGCGCGTGGACGAGCCGGCCGGCTTCGTGCGGTGCGATGCCGCCGGGCTGGTCGGCGAGCTCGCGGAGGGCGGGCACCCAGGCGGGGACGCGGCGCGGGCCGGGCGGGTGCGCGCTCATCGGTGCCCGCCCTTGGTGGGGCTGCCGGTGAGGGCGGCGTGCTCGCGGCCGGCGGCGCGGATGAGCGCTTCGCTCGCGTTCTTCGCGGCGACGAGGTCGACGCGGATGCGGTCGGCGATCGCGCGGACGGCGGGGTCCTGGGTGCCGCCGATGACGTGGTTGATCGAGCGGATCGCGTTGTCGATGTGGAACTCGACGTCGCCGCTGTGCCGCCGGACGGTTCGGCGGACGGGGCGGGGGTGGTTCGTGCGGCTCATGCTGCCCCCTCGCCGCCCAGCGCACGTACCACGCTATGCGTGCTCGTGGCACTACGGGTACGTCCGCAACCCGGGCACGGCGTCGGTCGGCTACGGCGCCGCGCGGCCGGGCGGCGGGTCGGGGGACCGCGGCCTGGGCAGCGGCCTGCCGTCCTGGGTGCCGGCGGTCTACCGGCCGATGATCGCCCGGGCGGCGCAGCGCTGGAACGTCGGCGCGGTGCTGCTGGCCGCCCAGCTGCGCACCGAGAGCAACTTCAACCCGCACGCCCGGTCCTCCGCGGGAGCGCTCGGGATCGCGCAGTTCATGCCGGGGACGGCGCAGGAGTACGGCCTGCACGACCCGTTCGACCCGGCGGCCGCGATTGACGCGCAGGCCCGCCTGATGCGCCGGCTGCTGCAGCAGTTCGCAGCGGTCCCGCTGGCGCTCGCCGCCTACAACGCCGGTCCCGGGGCGGTGCAGGCGTGCCGCTGCGCCGCCCCGTACAGCGAGACCCGCGACTACGTCGCCCGGATCCTCGCGCTGATGCTCGGGCAGGGGGACATCGGCGGCCTCGGCGCCGCGCAGCTCACCGTCCGGCTGGTGCGGTGAGCGGCTCGGTGCGGTCCGCGACGTCACCCGCCGGCGCGACGTCCACCGGGATGCCGTTGAGCACCGCGGTCCCGGTCAGCGGCTCGACGACGAGCTCGTCGGTCAGCACGTTGGAGTTGACCCCGGCGTGGGCGCCGGCCACGTCCATCCGCGTCCCCGCCACCCCGTGCCCCCAGCCGTGCGGGATGCTCACGACGCCGGGCATCACGTCCTCGGTGAGCTCCACCGGCAGCACGAGCTCGCCGGTCCGTGCCCGCACGGTCGCCTCCGCGCCGTCGGCGAGCCCCAGGCGCACGCCGTCGTCGGGGTGCACGTGCAGGGTGCAGCGCGCCCGGCCGCGCACGAGCAGCGGGAGGTTGTGCATCCACGAGTTGTTCGACCGCAGGTCGCGCCGGCCGACGAGCAGCAGCGGGCCGTCCGCGGCGGCGCCCGCCTGCGCGTCGAGCTCGGCGAGCAGCCGGGGGACGTCCGCCAGCAGCGCGGCCGGGGCCAGGTCGATCAGCGCGTCCGGCATCCGCAGCACCTCCGGCAGCCGCTGCTTCAGCGGTCCGAGGTCGACGCCGTGGGGGGCCGCGCGCAGCGCGGCGAGCGACAGGCCGGCCTCCGGGCGCACGTCCCCGTCCGCGACGGTCGCGTCGGCCGGCAGCCCCGGCCCGGGCGCGCCCAGCTCCGGGAAGCCCGCCCCGTACGGCCCGCAGCGCAGCAGCAGGTCCAGCAGCCGCTCCGGCCCCGACTCGACGGCCAGCACCCGACCGACGGCGTCGGGATCCAGCCCGAACGCGGGCGAGCCGACCGTGCCGACCTCGCGCGCGACCGCCTGCGCGGCCACGAACGCGTCGATCGCCGCGACGTCGGCGTCGGGGCCCTGGCCGGTCACCGCGCCCACGAGCCGCAGCAGCGTCTCCCACTCGGCCGGCATGCCGTCGGGGGCCGGGATCGCGGGGGCCGAGTAGTTCGCCACGTCGCGGACCGCGAACGAGTAGAGCAGCACATCGAAGTGCGAGCGCTCGAACGGCGACGGGACCGGCAGGATCACGTCCGCGTGCCGCGTCGTCTCGTTGAGGTAGATGTCGACGCTGACCATGAAGTCCAGCGAGGCGAGCGCCGCGTCGAGCCGCCCGCTGTTGGGCGTGCTCACCACCGGGTTCCCCGCCACCGTGAACAGCGCCCGGACCTGTCCCTCGCCAGGCGTCTCGATCTCCTCCGCCAGGCAGGCGACCGGCAGCTCGCCGAGCACCTCGCCGAGCCCCCGCACCCGGCTGGCCCACCGCGCGGGCTTCGGCCCGCGGCCGCGTCCCGGCCGCTCCGGGTCGGCGCCGCTGGTCGTCGGCCCGCCCGCCGCGGGCGTCGTGAACAGCGCGCCGCCCGGCCGGTCCAGGTTGCCGGTCAGCACGTTCAGCACGTCCACGAGCCAGCTCGCGGTCGTTCCGAACACCTGCGTCGTCGTCCCGATCCGCCCGTACACCGCGGCGCTCGGGGCTGCCGCGAGGTCCCGCGCGAGCTGCACGATGTCCGCCGCGGCGATCCCCGTCGCGGCCGCCGCGCGCTCCGGCGTCACGGTCGCGACCGCCTCGCGCAGCTCGTCGAGCCCGCGGACGAGGCCCTCGGCGCGCCCGAGCTCCACGAGGTCCTCCTCGAGCAGCACGTGCACCATCGCCGCGAGCAGGAAGGCGTCGGTCCCCGGCCGGATGAAGTGGTGCGTGTCCGCTTCGCGCGCGGTGCGCGTGCGGCGCGGGTCGACCACGACGAGCCGCCCGCCGCGGGCGCGCATCGCGCGCAGCCGGCCCCGCACGTCGGGCGCCGTCATCAGCGACCCGTTGGACGCCAGCGGGTTCGCGCCGAGGACGAGCAGGAAGTCCGTGCGGTCGAGGTCCGGCACGGGCACGCTGCCCGCCGTCCCGAACATGTGGGAGGCCGCGACCTGCTTGGGGTACTGGTCCACGGTGCTGGCCGAGTAGACGTTCCTCGTGCCCAGCGCCTTCAAGAGCACGCGGCCGTAGAAGATCCCCCCGAGGTTGTGGGCGAACGGGTTGCCCAGGTACGCGGCGACCGCGTCGCGGCCGTGCTCCTGCAGCAGCGGCGGCAGCCGCCGGGCGACCTCGGCGAACGCCTCGTCCCACGACACCTCGACGTGCGTGCCGTCGGCCTGCTTGAGCAGCGGCATCCGCAGCCGGTCGGGGTCCTCGTGCAGCTCGCGCAGCGACACGCCCTTGGGGCACAGGAAGCCGCGGCTGAACACGTCCTGCTCGTCGCCGCGCACGCGCGTGACCGCGCCGTCCTCGATCGTCAGCTCCAGTCCGCAGGTGGCCTCGCACAGCGGGCAGGTGCGGTAGGCGGTCGTCGTCGCTCCCATCGGTCCACCATCCCACACCGGGCGCTCAAGATCGACCGGCGATGGACGATGCAGAGGGAAGCCATGGACGGCACGCACGAGGACTGGACCACCGAGCTGGACGACGCCGCGGCCGCGCGCTGCGAGGCCGCCCTGCACGACCTGGGCCGGCTCCCGGTCTTCGACGGGACCGTCCAGCGGATCCTCGCCGTCGTCGACGACCCCGACGCCACGAACGACCAGCTGATCGCCGCGCTCGAGTGCGACGCGACGTTCGCCGCGAACCTGCTGCGGTTCGCGAACTCCGCGAGCCGCTCCCACCCGATCCGCGCCCGGTCGATCCGGCAGGCCGTGATGTTCGTCGGCCGCGACGCGCTGCGCCGTCTGACGCTCGAGACCGCGACCTACCGGTTCCTCGAGCGCAGCCGCGGCAACGGGCGCGCCGCCTACGGCCAGATGCACCTGCACGCCCTGTCGGTCGCGCTGTCCGCCGCGAGCGCCGCCGACCGCGCCGGCCACGGCGGCGACCTCGCGCACCTCGCCGGGCTGCTCCACGACGTCGGGAAGCTCGTCCTGCCCCGCGCGTTCGGGGACGAGGCCCTCGACGCGATCGCGACCGCGGCGCCCGGCGGCAGCCGCCGCGTCGCGCTGGAGCGCGAGGAGCTCGGCATCGACCACGCGCAGGCCGGCGCCCTGCTCGCCCGCGCCTGGGGGATGCCCGACGCCGTCGTCGCCGCGATCGCCTGGCACCACGGCGGTCCCGCCGGGGACGCGTGCCCGTCGGCGGAGGTCGCGTGCGTCCAGCTCGCCAACGTCGTCGCCACGATGCTCACCTCCGGCGACGCCGACCAGTCCCTGCTCCAGCGTGCGCTCGAGCGCGCCGAGCTGCACTCCGACGTCCTCGACGACCTCGCCACCCAGGCGGCGCTCGCCTCCGCGACGCTCGCGGACGGCGGGACCGCGCAGCGGATCGCCCACCTCGAGCGGCTCGCGCAGCGCGACGACCTCACGGGGATCGCCAACCGCCGCCACTGGACGCGCACGGTTCGCGACGCGCTCGAGACCGAGCACCAGGCGGGCTGCCTGCTGCTCGTCGACGTCGACCGCTTCAAGCAGGTCAACGACGAGCACGGCCACCAGGTCGGCGATCTCGTGCTCGGCGAGGTCGCGCACCTGCTGCAGGGCTACGGGACCGCCGGGCGTCTGGGCGGCGACGAGTTCGCGCTCTGGACCCCGCTGCCGCTCGCGACCGCGCACGCGCACGCGGTCGAGCTGCTCGACCGGCTCGCCGGCGCGTTCGCCGATCGGCCCGAGCTCCCCGCGGTCGGCCTGTCGATCGGCATCGCGCACGCTCCCACGCACGCCGGGCTGCTCGACGACCTCGTCGGGATCGCCGACGCCGCGCTCTACGACGCCAAGCGCGCCGGGCGCGGGCGCGTGGCGCTCGCCCCGGATCCGGAGCCGCTGGCGCAGGCCGCCTGAGCGGGGGCGATCTGCCCGCCCGGCGCGGTTCGTATCCTCGGACGAGGGATGGCCACGCCGACCACGAAGAAGCCCCGCCTGCAGGAGCAGCGCAAGGCCCTGCCCGACGGGCCGGGCGTCTACCTGTTCCGCGACGGGAAGGGCAAGGTCATCTACGTCGGCAAGGCGAAGTCGATCCGCAAGCGGGTCAACTCGCACTTCACGAAGACGTCGGGCCGACCGCAGTCGGCGGGCCACGCGGACATGGTCCGGGCCGTGCAGGACATCCAGTGCCTGCTCGTCTCCAGCGAGACCGAGGCGCTCCTCACCGAGCAGAACTTCATCAAGCAGTACCGGCCGAAGTTCAACATCCGGCTGCGCGACGACAAGAGCTACCCGTACATCGCGATCAGCATGGACGAGCCGTACCCGCGGGTCTACTTCACCCGGGAGCGGCACCGGCGCAACCGCCTGTACTTCGGCCCGTACTCGAGCGCCAAGCGCGTCCGCAACACGCTCGACCTGCTGACGAAGGTCTTCCTGTTCCGCTCGTGCACCGGCGCCGAGCCGGGGCGGCGCAGCGGCTCCCCGTGCCTGGACTACTACATCAAGCGCTGCGGGGCTCCCTGCGTCGGCTACGTCAGCCAGGAGGAGTACCGGGAGTCGATCGACGGGGTCGTCGCGTTCCTCTCCGGCCGCTTCAAGGAGGTCGAGCGCGACCTCGAGCGCAAGATGAAGGCGGCCGCCGCCGCCCAGGAGTTCGAGCAGGCGGCGCTCGAGCGCAACCGGCTGCGCAGCGTGCAGGCCCTGCTGGAGAAGCAGCGCGTCTCCAACGAGGCGGTCGGCACGCTCGACGTCGTCGCGATCGCGCTGGAGGGGACCGAGGCCAACGCCCAGGTCTTCCAGGTCCGCGACGGGGTCCTGAGCGACCGGCAGAGCTTCTACCTCGAGAACGTCGCCGAAGCGGACGTGGGGGAGGTCGCGCTCGAGTTCCTCCTGCAGTACTACGGGGAGGGCATCTCGGTGCCGCCACAGGTCATTGTCCAGCACGAGCTCGAGGACCTCGACGTCATGGCCGAGCTGCTGGCCGAGCGCCGCGGCGCCGCCGTCGAGGTGCGGGCGGCCGAGCGGGGCGACAAGCGCCGCCTGCTCGACCTCGCGCTGCGCAACGCGAAGCTCGCGCTCGACCAGGAGAAGCTCAAGAGCGAGCGGCGCCGCCAGCAGCGCGTCGAGGCGCTCGACGGCCTCCAGGACGCGCTCGGGCTCGACACGCTGCCGCTGCGCATCGAGTGCTTCGACATCTCGAACCTCATGGGGACCCACACGGTCGCGTCGATGGTCGTGTTCGAGGGCGGCGCGCCGAAGAAGTCCGACTACCGGCGGTTCAAGATCCGCGGGGCGGCGGGGATCGGGAAGCCGGACGACTTCGCCTCGATGAACGAGGTGCTCTCGCGTCGCTACGCGCAGTGGGAGATCCAGCAGGACCTCAGCCCGCACGACCCGGCGCGCAACGAGAGCTTCGCGACGCTGCCGAACGTCATCGTCATCGACGGCGGCAAGGGCCAGCTGTCCGCGGGCGCCGCCGCCCTGCAGGGCTTCCTCGACCGCGGCGTCGCGGTGATCTCGCTCGCCAAGCGCATCGAGGAGGTGTTCGTCCCCGGCCGGCCGCAGCCGATCCTGCTGCGGCACGACACGCCCGAGCTGCAGCTGCTGCAGCGCGTGCGCGACGAGGCGCACCGCTTCGCGATCACCCATCACCGCCAGCGGCGCGACGCGGCGATGACGACCTCGATCCTCGACGACCTGCCCGGCATCGGCGCCGCGCGCAAGCGGACGCTGCTGAACCACTTCGGCTCGCCCGAGGCGGTCCTGTCGGCCACCCGCGAGCAGCTCGAGGCGGTCCCCGGGCTGCCGGGGAAGACCGCGCGCGAGCTGTACACCTTCCTGCACCGGACCTCGGGCTAGGATCCGGGGCGTGTCCGAGCCCGCGCCGCGCCTCGAGGACCTCGTGATCATCACCGGCTTCTCGGGAGCCGGGAAGTCGACCGCGATGAACGTGTTCGAGGACGCGGGCTACTTCTGCGTCGACAACCTGCCGCCGGAGATGATCCGGTCGCTGGTGGACCTGTTCCTGCACGAGGGCTCGAAGGTCGAGCGGGCGGCGGTCGTCAGCGACGTGCGCGGCGGCTCCTACTTCGAGCACCTCAGCGAGGTCCTCGACGATCTCGGCGCGCGCGACATGCCCCACCAGGTGCTGTTCCTGGAGGCGTCGGAGGACACGCTCATCACCCGCTACAAGGAGACGCGCCGCCGCCACCCGCTGTCGCCGCGCGGCTCGGTCGCGCAGGGCATCGCGGCGGAGGCGGACCTGCTCGCCCCGGTCCGCGAGCGCGCGGACGCCGTGGTGGACTCGACCGGCATCAACGGCGCGACGCTGCGCAAGCGGATCGCCGACGAGTTCCTCCCCCGGACGAAGGTCACGAAGCTCGCGGTGACGTTCGAGAGCTTCGGCTTCAAGCACGGTCCGCCGCGCGACGCGGACCTCGCGTTCGACGTGCGGTTCCTGCCGAACCCCCACTACGTCCCCGAGCTGCGCATGCTCACCGGCAAGGACGAGCGGGTGGTCCAGTACGCGTCGCGCGACGGGATCCTCGACGCGTTCTACGCGCACCTGATCCCGCTGCTGGACTTCCTGATCCCCCAGTACCAGGCGGAGGGGAAGACGCATCTGGTGGTCGCGATCGGCTGCACCGGGGGACGCCACCGCTCGGTCGCGATCACCGAGCACCTCGGGGCGCGCTACGGCGAGCGGGACGACCTGTTCACCGAGATCGTCCACCGCGACATCGGCCGCGCCAAGCCGTGATCGCCCACATCGGCTTCGAGGTCGCGGACCTCGCGCGCTCCGCCCGCTTCTACGACGCGCTGTTCTTCCCCCTGGGCTGCCGCCGGCAGTTCGAGGGTCCGGGCGCGGTCGCCTACGGCCGCGTCGACCCGCGGTTCTGGATCGTCGCGCGCGGCCGCGTCCCGGCGCCGGCGTACGGCCACGTGGCGCTCGAGGCGGTCGGCAAGGCGGCCGTCCAGGCCGCCCACGAGGCCGGTCTCGCCGCCGGCGGCCGGGACGACGGCGCTCCCGGGCCGCGCCACCAGTACGGCCCGCGGTACTACGCGGGGTACCTGCTCGACCCCGACGGCTACCGGGTCGAGATCGTCAGCGGCTCGGTCTGAGCGGCGCGCGTCGCGGTTCAGCTGAACCGCGACGCGTCCGATTCACGCCCGCCGGTGCGTCGAGTGGTTCTTCGACGTCGACGGCACGCTCCGCTTCTACGGCCGCCTGGCCGCGGACGCCGGGGCCGCGTTCGTGGAGGCGGTGGAGACCGCCGCGGCGGCGCTGCACCCGGAGCCCGAGCCCGGCGGTGCGCGGCCCTCGCGGGTGGCGCGGCGCGCCGACGCGCTGGCGGAGCTCGCGCGCAGCGGCGCCCCGCGCACCCACGTGGTGCTGCACGCCGACCCGGCCGCGCTGGCCTGTCGCGCGACCGGGGACGAGCCACGGGCGGGGGACGTCTGCGCGCTGGAGGACGGCCCGGCGGTCCCGTCGGAGCTCGCGAGGCGGCTGTGCTGCGACGCCGAGGTGTCCGTCCCCGGGCTCGACCTCGGGCGGACCCAGCGGGTCATCACGCCGGCGCTGCGGCGCGCGCTCGAGGCGCGGGGACGGGCGCTGCTGCGCCATGCCGGGCTGCGACCGTCGCCACGGGCTCGCCGGGCACCACCTCGTGCACTGGGCCCACGGCGGCCGGACCGACCTCGACAACCTCGTGCTGCTGTGCGCGTTCCACCATCGGCTCGTGCACGAGGGCGGCTTCACCGCACGACGACGTGCCGGGGTGCTCGAGGTCCGCGACCCGCGCGGGCGGCTGCTGCGGGAGACCCCGCACCGCGCTCCGCCGCTCCGACTCGTGGCGTGAGGTCGAAATGCGCACGTCCAAGGTAGGGTTCTGCCCTCGCCGGCACAGTCGTCAGCGTCCCGGCGCTGCCCCGAACGCCCAGACCCCAGGAAGGTCCTGATCCCATGTCCGTACGCGTCGGCATCAACGGTTTCGGCCGCATCGGCCGCAACGTCTTCCGCGCCGCCAAGGCCGCGAACGCCGATATCGAGTTCGTCGCCTTCAACGACCTGACCGACAACGCCACGCTGGCGCACCTGGTCAAGTACGACTCCATCCTCGGCCCGTACCCGGGCACCGTGGAGGCCGAGGGTGACAACCTCGTCATCGACGGCCAGAAGATCCGCGTCTTCGAGGAGCGCGACCCCGCGAACCTCGACTGGAGCTCGCTCGACGTCGACGTCGTCATCGAGTCGACCGGCTTCTTCACCAACCGCGACGACGCCGCCAAGCACCTCGGCGGGTCGGTCAAGAAGGTCATCATCTCCGCGCCCGCGAAGGGCGAGGACGTCACGCTCGTGCTCGGCGTCAACGACGACCAGTACGACAAGGACAACCACCACATCATCTCCAACGCGTCTTGCACGACGAACTGCCTCGCGCCGTTCGCCAAGGCGGTCAACGACGCGGTCGGCATCGAGCACGGCCTGATGACGACGATCCACGCGTACACGGGCGACCAGCGGCTGCTCGACGCGCCGCACAGCGACCTGCGCCGCGCGCGCTCGGCCGCGACCAACCTCGTCCCGGCGTCCACCGGTGCCGCGAAGGCCGTCGGCCTCGTGCTGCCGGAGCTCAACGGCAAGCTGTCCGGCTTCGCGGTCCGCGCCCCGGTCCCGACCGGCTCCGTCGTCGACCTGACGATCCGCACGAGCCGCGACACGACGGTCGAGGAGATCAACGCTGCGGTCAAGGCCGCCGCCGACGGCCCGATGAAGGGCATCCTCGAGTACACCGCCGACCCGATCGTCTCGAGCGACATCGTCACCAACCCGCACAGCTCGATCTTCGACTCGCTGCTCACGGTCGCCATCGACCCGCGCATGGTCAAGGTCGTGTCCTGGTACGACAACGAGTGGGGCTACTCCAACCGCGTCGTCGACCTCGTGCAGCGGGTCCTCTAGAGCCTTGAGGACCCTCGACGACCTCGACGTCTCCGGCAAGGTCGTCCTCGTCCGGGTGGACTTCAACGTCCCCCAGGACCAGGACGGCCGCGTCACGGACGACGCACGCATCCGCGGTGCCCTCCCGACCCTCGCGGAGCTCCGCGAGAAGGGCGCCGCCAAGCTCGTGCTCATGGCGCACCTCGGCCGGCCGAAGGGGGAGCGCGACCCCGCGCTGTCGCTGAAGCCGATCGCGGCGCGGCTGGGTGAGCTGCTGGAGCTCGACGTGCCGGTCGCGGAGAGCCTGGATCCCTCCGCGCTGCCGGACGGCGAGGTCGTCCTGCTGGAGAACGTCCGCTACGAGGCGGGCGAGACGAAGGACGATCCCGCGCTGGCCGCGCAGTACGCGGCCCTCGCGGACGTCTACGTCAACGACGCGTTCGGGGCGGCGCACCGCGCGCACGCCTCGACGCACGGCGTCGCGACGCTGCTGCCGTCCGCGGCCGGCCGGCTGCTGCAGCGCGAGGTCGAGACGCTCAACGGCATCCTCGCCGCGCCGCAGAAGCCGCTCGTCGCGATCGTCGGGGGCGCGAAGGTGACCGACAAGATCGGCGTCATCGACGCGTTCCTCGACACGGCCGACGCGATCCTCATCGGCGGCGCGATGTGCTTCCCGTTCTTCAAGGCCCAGGGGCACGCCGTCGGCGCGTCGCTGTGCGAGGAGGACGGCGTCGCGGTCGCCCGGCGCGCGCTCGACGACGCGGCCGCGAAGGGCTGCCGCCTGCTGCTGCCGACCGATCTCGTGCTCGGGGAGTCCTTCTCCGCCGACACGACGGTCACGCCGCTCGACGGCGTCGACGTGCCCGACGGCCAGATGGGCCTCGACGTCGGCCCGAGGACGGCCGAGGGCTACGCGGCGGAGATCGTCGCCGCCGGCACCGTGTTCTGGAACGGCCCGATGGGCGCCTTCGAGCTCGAGCCGTTCGCGGCCGGCACGAAGGCGGTCGCCGAGGCCGTGGCCGCGTGCGAGGGCACGACGGTCGTGGGCGGCGGCGACAGCGCCGCGGCCCTGGCGCAGTTCGGCCTCGAGTCGCGCGTCACCCACCTGTCCACCGGCGGCGGCGCGTCGCTGGAGCTGATCGAAGGGAAGACCCTTCCCGGAGTGGAGGTCCTGTCGTGAGCCGCATCCCCCTGATCGCCGGCAACTGGAAGATGAACAAGACGGTCGCCGAGGCCGAGCAGTTCATCCAGGCGCTGCTGCCCAAGCTGTACGCCACCGACGGCGCGGACGTCGCGCTCTGCGTGCCGTACCTCGACCTCGAGGCGATGGTCGACTCCACCCGCGGCTCGCGCGTGGAGGTCTACGCCCAGAACATGCACGAGGCCCCCAACGGCGCGTACACGGGTGAGATCTCCGCGGCGATGCTCACGGAGATCGACGTGCACGGCGCGGTCCTCGGGCACTCCGAGCGGCGCCAGTACTTCGGGGAGACCGACAAGGCGCTGGCGCTGAAGGTCCCCGCCGCGCTCGACGCCGGCCTGAAGGTCATCCTCTGCGTCGGCGAGACCGAGGAGGAGCGCGAGAACGGGGAGACCGAGCGTCGCCTGCGCCACCAGGTGCAGGAGGGACTCGAGAAGCTCGACACCGACCGGCTCGGCGAGGTCGTTATCGCCTACGAGCCCGTCTGGGCGATCGGCACCGGCCTCACCGCCACCCCCGAGCAGGCGCAGGACGCGCTCAGCTTCGTCCGCGCGCTCGTCGCCGACCGCTCCAAGGAGCAGGCCGCCCGCACGCGGATCCTCTACGGCGGGTCGATGAACGCGGAGAACGCGGCCGAGCTGCTGGCGCTGCCCGACTGCGACGGTGGGCTGATCGGCGGCGCGTCGCTGGATCCCGCGAAGTTCGTGCCGATCGTCGAGGCGGCGGTCGCGCAGGGCCCGAAGGGCTAGCGGCATGGTCCCGTCGGTCACCCTCGTCGTCCTCGACGGCTGGGGCCTGGCCCCGGCGGGACCGGGCAACGCCGTCTCGCTCGCCGCCACGCCGACGTTCGACGGCCTGTGGGAGCGGTTCCCGCACACGCAGCTCACCGCCTGCGGGCGCGCGGTCGGCCTGCCCGACGGGCAGATGGGCAACTCCGAGGTGGGGCATCTCAACCTCGGGGCCGGGGCGATCGTGCGGCAGGACCTCACCCGGATCGACGACGCGGTGCAGCAGGGCGAGCTCGGCGGGAACGAGACGCTCCGCGCCGCCTTCACGGGGTTCGATCGGGTCCACCTGATCGGCCTGGTCAGCGACGGTGGGGTCCACTCCTCCGACCGGCACCTGCAGGCGCTGATCGAGCTCGGCGCGCAGCTGCGGGTCCCCGAGGTCGTCGTCCACGCGTTCACCGACGGCCGCGACACGCTGCCGACCAGTGGCGCCGGGTTCGTCGGCGCGGTCGACGAGCAGTGCGCGGCGGCCGGCAACGCGCGGGTCGCGAGCGTGATCGGCCGCTACTTCGCGATGGACCGCGACAACCGCGAGGAGCGCACGGCGGCGGCGGTCGATCTCCTCGTGAGCGGGACCGCCGAGCACCACGCCGACACGGGCCGCGCCGCGGTCGAGGCCGCGTACGCGCGCGACGAGACGGACGAGTTCGTCTCCGCCACCACGGTCGGGTCGGAGGGCGTCATCCGCCCGGGCGACAGCGTCCTGGCCTTCAACTTCCGCCCCGACCGCATGCGGCAGCTCACGGCCGCGATCGCGCCGCACGTCGCGCGCTACACGTCGCTGACGACCTACGACGAGAGCTGGGACTGGCCGGTGGCGTTCGCGCCCGACCGCCCGACCGTGACGCTCGCGTCCGTCGTCGCCGGCACGGGCCGCACGCAGCTGCACGTCGCCGAGACCGAGAAGTACCCGCACGTCACGTACTTCTTCAACGGCGGGGAGGAGACCCCGTTCGCGGGCGAGCGGCGGGAGATGGCCCCGTCGCCGCGCGACGTCGCGACCTACGACCTCAAGCCCGAGATGAGCGCGCACGAGGCGCGCGACAAGTTCGTCGCGGGCTGGGACCAGGACGGCCCGGCGTTCGGCGTCATCAACTTCGCCAACCCCGACATGGTCGGGCACACCGGGGTCATCCCGGCGGCCGTGAAGGCGATCGAGACCGTCGACGGCTGCCTCGCGGACGTCGTCGCGACGGTGACCGGGAGCGGTGGCGCGGTCATCGTCACGGCCGACCACGGGAACGCGGACAACATGCTCGAGCCCGACGGCTCGCCGAACACCGCGCACTCGCTGAACCCGGTCCCGCTCGTCGTGGTCTGGCCCGACGCGCTCGCGGACGCCGCTCCGGCGCTGCGGGACGGGGGCATCCTCGCCGACGTCGCCCCGACCGTCCTCGACCTCCTCGGGATCGAGCAGCCGCCGGAGATGACGGGCGTCTCGCTGCTGCAGCGCTGATGTCCGAGGAGTACGAGCCGGACAACCTGCTCGACCGGCGCTCCTCCCCGCGGACGCTGCAGCTGCACTACGACTGGCTGTTCGAGCGGGAGCGGCGCCTCGTCGGCCGGCGACTCGACCTCGACGCGGGCGGGGACGTGCTGAGCGTCGGCTGCGGCTGGCACCCGGGTCGCCATCTCTTCCCGGCACCGGCCTGGCGCCTGACCGCCAACGACCTCGACGCCGCCCGCGCGGAGTGGGTGGTGCAGGACGGCCGGGCGGACGCGGCCGCTCCGGGCGCGGCGGGGGAGCTGCACGACCTGCCCGACGCGTCGTTCGACGTCGTCCTCTACCGCCTGGTCCTGCACCACATCGTCTTCCAGGGGCCGCTGGACCCCGTGTTCGCGGAGGCGGCGCGGCTGCTGCGGCCCGGCGGGACCGCGATCGCGGTCGAACCCGGCCTCTGGCATCCCGTGGGCGCGGGCCTCGCGCTCGCCAACCGCGTCGGCCTCGGCACGCGGATCCACGGGACGCCCGACGACGTGCCGCTGTCCCCGCGCGGCCTCGCGCGCCACGCCCGGCGCGCCGGCCTGCAGCCCGAGCTGCACGCCCTCACCTACTCGTGGCGGCGGCTGCCGCCGCGGCTCCAGCGGGCGCTGCACGGCGCCGACCGGGCGGTGGGCTCGATCCCGCCCGCGGCCCGCTTCGGCCACACGCTCCTGCTGCTGGCGCACAAGCCCCGGGCCTGAGTACGCTACGCTGGTCTCACGGGTCGGGCATCCGCTCGGCCGACCAGCAGTGTCCGGCGTTACCCGCAGCAGCCTCGCAGCTCCTCCGCGTCTCGCAGTGCACATACCCCCGGAGGGCAGCAACATGGCTACTGGAACCGTCAAGTGGTTCAGCGACGAGAAGGGCTTCGGCTTCATCACGCCGGACGACTCGGGCAAGGACCTCTTCGTCCATCACAAGCAGATCCAGGGCAGCGGCTTCAAGACGCTGGCCGAGGGTGCCAAGGTGAGCTACGACGCCGAGGCGGGCCCCAAGGGCCCCGCCGCCGCGAACGTCGTCGCGCTCTAGCACCACGCTGAAGGACCGTCGAGGGCCCGGGTCTCCCGGGCCCTCGGTCGTGCTCTGACTCCCCCGACCGGAAGGAGCCCCCATGGGCTCGAACGCGAAGAAGAAGACGACGATGGCGAAGCTCCAGCGCGAGCAGCGCAAGCGCGAGAAGCGCCTGGACAAGCAGGCCCGCCGCGCCTCGCGTCCGGAGCCGACCGAGGACGCGCCCGACGTCGAGCCCGAGTACTACGCGCTGCGCACCGCCGGTCGCGAGGGCTTCGAGGACGTCACCCCGCCGACCGGCTCCTGAGCCGCCGGCCGTTCCGGCCGGCCCCCGCAGCGCGCCCCTACGGCGCGCTGCGCGTCTTCGTGACCGGCCCGCGGTGCGTCGTGCCGTCGGCCGCGGTCCACTCGACGCGGTAGCGCCGGTCCTTCGGGGCCGACCGCCGCGAGGAGAAGTACCCGCGCGCGTCGGTCGAGAGCGTCGTCAGCGTGCGCCAGCGCGACGAGCCGCCGTTGGCGTAGAGGATCCGCACCTTCGTGCGCCCGTCGGCGGGACGCGCGAGGCCCCACAGCCGCACCTTGCCGGCCGCGTACCGGTCGGCGACCAGCGGCAGCCGGAAGCCGTCGTACGCGGGCTTCTTCGTGCCGCCGAACGTCCGCAGGCCGGACTCGAAGCCGCTGAACTTCGACCCGCCGGGCGGGTTGGGGTCCGAGTCGCGCATCAGGTACTGCGAGAACGCCTTCACGCGCTTGTTGCCGTAGGCGATGAACTCGCTGAGGGAGCGGTAGTCGGCCTGCGTGGACAGCGGCACGCCGGTGATGCGGTCGGGGAACGACTGGATGCCGAACTCGGTCAGGTACATCGGCATGCCCTTGCGGATCGCGCCGGCCTTCCCGGCCCGGTCGAGCGCGCGCGTCAGCCGCGAGAGCGTCCCGATCGTGACGTCGTCCGTGTTGCCGCTCCTGAAGTACGGACCACCGCTGGTCGTGTAGGGGTGGTGCGCCCAGCCGTCGGCGTCGATCTTCCCGCAGCTCTTCGCCTTGCGGTACTTCGAGTCGAGGCAGAGGAACCCGCGCAGGAACGCGAGCGGCGCGACGATCCGCGGGTTGCCGCGCGGCGAGGTCTCGGCCGCGAGGATCGTGTCCTGGCCGTTGCCCGACGCGCCGAGGCCGCGCTGCGCGGCGAGGTACAGGCTGCGGTAGAGCTTCGGCGACTGCGGCTTGCCGCCGACGAACTGCGGGGCGAGGAACTGCGGCTGGTTGGGCTCGTTCCAGATCGACCAGATGTCCACGTCGTCGCGGAACTTCGCGCCGAGCGCGGTGGCGAACGCCTGGAACTCGTCGGGATCGGGCCGGGTGATCGCGTCGGTGCCCTTCGCGGTCGCCCAGAACGGGGCGCCGCCGGTGATCGTGAAGAGGACGCGCAGGCCGCGGGCCTTCGCGGCGGCGACGATCGCCTCGTAGGTCGCGAAGCCGTCCCCGTACGCGGCCGGGTCGGACGCGTCGAAGTTCGCGGGCCGCGTCTTCGACGTCGGGGAGGGGGCGACGCGGTTCCAGTTGACGAGGACCCGGATCGCGTCGGCGCCCAGCGCGTCGATCTCGTCGAGGGTGCTGTCACGCTGGGAGGGGTCCACGAGCGCGGACGGGGCCTCGAACATCGTGAACTGCGTCGTCGAGGCGGCGGCGGGCGCGGCGAGGACGAGCGACAGCAGGACGGCGATCAGGATCGTGGGACGCACGGAGCGGCGGCCTCCAGACGGGTGAGGGGGAACAGGGGGAGGGGGACGGCGCCGCCCTGCGGCAGCGCCTCCACCCGTTTAGACGCCCGAGGAGGGCGAAAGTTCCGCTCCCGACCGCTCCGGGAACCGGTCCGCCAGCCAGGCGTGGACCTCGGGGACGACCCGCGGGTCGATCTGGTGGGCGACCGCGGACTCGTGGTAGGTGACGTCGGCGCCGGCCTGCTGGAGCCGGCGGACGGCGTCGCGGCCGAACTCGACGGAGATCACCGGATCGTGGGTGCCGTGCGCGACGAGCACGGGCAGGCCGGCCCGTGCGTCGAGGTCGCCCTGCCAGGCCTCGGTGGTCGGGATAAACCCGCTCATCGCCAGGATGCCCGCGGGACGGGGCCGTCCGGCGCCGAGCCCGAGCGCGTAGGACATGACCGACCCCTGCGAGAAGCCGCCGACGACCGTCGTCGACCAGTCGATCCCGAGCTCGTCGTCGAGGAGCGTCGCGAGCTCGGCGAACGTCGGCCCGAACGTGTGCGGGTCGGGGAACCCGACGCGCGGGACGACGTACCAGTGCCGGCCGACCGGTCCCCCGAGGGCGAGCGGCCCGCCGACGGTGATGCCGGTGAGCCGCCGCTGCGGGTCGAGGACGTCGAAGAGCCCGTAGAGGTCGTGCTCGTCGGCGCCGCGCCCGTGCAGGAGCACGAGCGTGCCGGCCGCCTCCCCGTCCGCGGGGCGGACGAGGTGCGGCAGCGGACCCGGGTGACGGGGGGCGCTCACGCGACCGCCTGCCGGGGGTTCTCGATCGGGGTCAGCACGTCGACGAGCCGGTCGCGGAGGTGCTCGTGCTGCGGCGGCAGCAGCAGCGCCTCGCCGAGCGTCTCCTGCGGCTCGTCGACCGCGAAGCCGATGTCGCGCGAGGCGAGCTCGAACAGGACGCCGCTGGGCTCCCGGAAGTACACCGAGTGGAAGTACTGCCGGTCGATGATCGGCGTCGGGTGCGCCCCGCCGCCGGCCGCGAGGACCCGGAACCGGGCGAGCTCGTCGTCGTCGGCGGCCGACCAGGCGACGTGGTGGATCGTGCCGCCCCCGTCGCGCCCGCGGACGGCGACGGGCGGCGCGTCGTAGTGCAGCTCGGCGTGGCGGGGCGTGCCCTCGCCGGTGACCCAGACGCCATCCTCGCGGCGCTGGAAGCCGAGCGTGACGAGCAGGTCCGCGGAGCGCTCCGGGCGCGACGCGTAGGCGCGCACGCCGTGGAAGCCCTGCAGGGCGTGCCCGGCGGGGATCCCGGGGGAGGCGGTGGCGGCCAGTGGCGCGTCGGGCAGGTCGTCGGCGACGACGAGCTCGATCGCGAGGCCCTCCGGGTCGGCGAACGTCAGGCGGTCGCCGTCGCGGCGGGTGGCGACGCCCTCGTCGGCGAGCCGCCGCTCCCAGAACGCCAGCGCCTCGGCCGAGCCGACGCGCCAGAGGATCGTGTGGACCATGCCGTCGCCGGCGGTGCCGCGGGCGGCGTTGGGGAACTCGAAGAACGTCATGATCGAGCCGGGGCCGCCGGTCTCGTCCCCGTAGTAGAGGTGGTAGACGTCGGGGGCGTCGAAGTTGACGGTCTTCTTGACCATGCGGAGCCCGAGGACGCGGGCGTAGAAGTCGACGTTGCGCGGGGCGTCCCCGGTGATCGCGGTGATGTGGTGGAGGCCTTGGAGGGTCATGGTCAGGTGGTCAGCTTCGCGGCGAACTCGGCGAGCCGTCGGCCCTGGTAGCGGGCGGCGGCGAGGGTCTCGTCGGACATCGGGTTGCCCTGGCCGGCGACGAAGTTCGTGCCGTAGGGGTTGCCGCCCGACGCGTAGAGGAGCGGGTCGGTGTAGCCGGGGGGCACGATCAGCGCGCCCCAGTGGTAGAAGACGTTGTTGAGGGCCAGCAGCGTGGACTCCTGCCCGCCGTGGGCGTTCATGGCGCTGGTGAAGCTCGTGGCGACCTTGTTGGCGAGCCCGCCGGTCTGCCAGAGCGGCCCGAGCGTGTCGATGAACTGCTTGAGCTGAGCGGCGGGGTTGCCGAAGCGGGTCGGGCTGCCCAGGGCGTAGCCGTCCGCCCACGCGAGGTCGTCGGGGGTGGCGACCGGGACGTCCTTGGTGGCCTCGGCGTGCGCGCGCCAGGCGTCCTGGGACTGCACGACCTCGTCGGGCGCGAGCTCGGCGGCGCGGCGCAGGCGGACCTCGGCGCCGGCGTCGGTGGCGCCCGCGGCGATCTCGGTGGCGAGGCGGTGCACGTTGCCGGTGGAGGAGTAGTAGACGACGGTGATGTTCGGCATGGGGACTCCTGGGGGTCGCGGGTGATTGCGTGTGCAACGATACATGAAGTTGCACGTGCAAGCAAATCGGCCCCGGTGGCGCTGGAGCCGCTGGTACGGTTGTGATTGCGCGCGCAAGGGATTCTCAAACCGCGGTCCAAGGAGCAGGTCATGGCCACAACCTCGATCGATGCGCTGAGCCCCCGGGAGCTCGGGGCCTGGCGCGGCATGCTGCGCGCGCACGCGGCGCTAACGAAGGCGCTCGGGACGCAGCTCGAGCGCGACCACGGTCTGCCGCTCACGTCCTACGAGGTCCTGATGAACCTCCATGACGCCCCCGACCGGCGGATGCGGATGAGCGACCTCGCGTGCGCGGTCATCCTCAGCCGCAGCGGGCTCACGCGGCTCGTCGACCGTCTCGCGCGGGAGGGCCTGCTCGTGCGCGAGGCGTGCGGGGACGACGCCCGCGGCGCCTACGCGGTCCTGACCGACCTCGGGGTCGAGCGGGTCGCCGCGGCGCGGCGCACGCACCTCGCCGGGGTGCGGGCGCTGTTCCTCGAGCGCTTCACCCCGGCCGAGCAGGAGCTGCTCGCCGGCCTGTGGGCGCGGATCGTGCCCGCCGACGGGGACGTGAGCGTGCCAGCGCGTGAAGATCTCAGTCCACCAGACTGAGAACTTGACAACCTCGGACTGAGATTTCATACTCGGGTCACGAGCAGTCCCGCGACTTCCCAGGAGACCTGACATGACCCTTGTGCACTGGAGCCCGCTCTCGACCCTCCTCACCGGCCCCAGCTACCCGACCGCCTCCGTGCGGCGCTGGGTCCCGCCGATGGACCTCGTCGAGGCCCCCGAGCACTACCTCGTCCGCCTCGACCTGCCCGGCCTCGGCCGCGACGACGTCACGATCGAGATCGAGGACCGCGTTCTCACCATCAGCGGCGAGCGGACGGCCACCGTGAGCGGCGAGAACGCCCGCGCCGTCCGCGTCGAGCGGGCCGGCGGCGGCTTCCGCCGCAGCCTCACGCTCCCCGACGGCATCGACGCCGACGCGGTCACCGCCCACATGGAGCACGGCGTCCTGACGGTGAGCGTCCCGAAGCCCGTCGCCGCCAAGCCGCGCCGGGTCGAGATCAGCGCGGGCGCCGCCGCCTGACCGCCGGTCCGTAAGCTCCGGGCGCGATGAGCGCCCTCGAGATCCAGCACCGGGACCCCGGAACGCTCGCGCGGGCCGGGGTCCTGCGCACCCCGCACGGCGAGATCCGGACACCCGCGTTCGTCCCGCTCGCCACCAAGGCGACCGTCAAGAGCCTGCTCCCGCACGAGGTCGCCGAGCTCGGCTACGACATGGTCCTGGGGAACACGTTCCACCTGTTCCTCGACCCGGGCCACGAGCGCATCCGCCGCTTCCGCGGCCTGCACGAGTTCATGGGCTGGCGTGCCCCGATCATCACCGACTCGGGGGGCTTCCAGGTCTTCTCGATGGGGCACGGCACCGTCGCCGACGAGGTCAAGGGCCGCGCGCCGATGGGCCAGGAGCGGATGGGCAAGATCCTCGCGATCGAGGAGGACGGGGTCGCCTTCCGCTCCTACCTCAACGGCGAGACCCTGTTCATGGGGCCGGAGACCTCGATGGAGATCCAGGGGGCGCTCGGCAGCGACATCGCGCTCGTGTTCGACGAGTGCACCCCGTTCAACGTCACCCGCGAGTACACGCAGCGCTCGACCGAGCGCACGCACCGCTGGCTCGACCGCTGCCTGGCCTGGCACGACGCCCGCGGCCCCGAGGGGCAGCTCGTCTACGGCATCTCGCAGGGCGGCGTCCACGAGGACCTGCGGGTCGAGAGCACGCAGGCGGTCGCGTCGCGGCCCGTCGACGGGATCGCGATCGGCGGCTCGCTCGGCGCCGACAAGCCCCAGATGTACGAGGTCGTCTCGTGGGCCACCGCGGCGATCGCCGACGACCCGCGCCCCCGCCACCTGCTCGGCATCGGCGAGGTCGACGACCTGATCCGCGGCGTCGAGCTCGGCATCGACACGTTCGACTGCGCGATGCCGACCCGGCTGGGCCGCCACGGCGTCGCCGTCGTGAACGACCCCGAGCGGCGCTGGCGCGTCGACCTGACCGCGGGCCGCTTCAAGGACTCCGACGAGCCGCTGCTGGAGGGCTGCCCGTGCCCGGCGTGCGCGCTCGGCTACACGCGCGGCTACCTGCGCTACCTCGTGCACGCCCGCGAGCTGACCGGTCAGCGGTTGCTGACGCTGCACAACCTCGCCTATCTGTCGCGGCTGATGCAGCGGCTGCGCGCAGCGATCGCCGAGGGCACGCTCGCCGCCACCGCGGCCGCCCTGCGCGCCGGCGAGCTGCCGTGACCGTCGCGCTCGCGCTGCTGTCGTCCGCGCTGTGGGGGATCGCGGACTTCCTCGGCGGGCGCGGCGCGCGGCGCCTCCCGACGCTCCTGGTGGTCGGCTGCGTGCAGCTCGCCGGGGTCGTCTTCGCGACCGCGGTGTTCGTGGTCGCCCAGCCGCAGGCGAGCACCGAGGGCGTGCTCTGGGGGCTCGTCGCCGGCTGCGTCGGGGCGCTCGCCATCGGCACCTTCTACGCCGCGCTCGCCGCCGGGGCGATGAGCCTCGTCGCGCCGCTGGCGGCCTGCGGCGCGGTCATCCCGGCCGGCGTGGCGATCGCGGGCGGGGAGAGCCCGTCGGCGATCGTGCTGGCCGGCTTCGCGCTCGCGCTCGGCGGCGCCGCGCTGGTCGCCCGCGAGCCCGCCGCCGCGGACGCGCCGGCGCTGGACCGCCGGGCGCTCGGGCTCGCGGCAGCCTCCGCCGTGCTGATCGGACTGCTGCTCACGCTGCTGCAGCACGCCGCCGAGCTGGACGGCTCGAGCGCCTGGACCGCGGTGACCGCCGCCCGCGCCGCGAGCGCGGTCGTCGTCCTCGTCGCGCTGCTCGTCGTGCGTCCGCCGCTGCGTGCGGGACGCGCCGACCTGCGGCTGCTGCTCGTCGCAGGCGTCTTCGACACGAGCGCCAACGGGCTCTTCGGCGTCGCGACCGAGCGCGGCAGCGACGCCGTCGCCGCCGTCCTCGGCTCGCTGTATCCGGTGATGACCGTGGTGCTCGCCGCGCTCGTCCTGCACGAGCGCGTCGCGCGCGCCCAGGCGGTCGGGATCGCCGTGGCGCTCGCGGGCGTCGTGCTCGTCAGCGCGGGCTGACCCGCTACGCGCCCGCGGCGCGGTCGCGCGCGAGCTCGGTCGCGTCGTGCGAGCAGAACACGGTGACCTCCTCGCCGTGGCGGGCGCGCAGCTCCGTGAGCCGCTCGACGTTCGCGCGCCGGTCCTTCTCGGCGATCGAGTTGCCCTGATGGTAGATCCGCAGCGCGCGCGGGACCGGGCCACCCTCGATCTCCTCGCGGCGCAGGTACGTGTCGCCGGCGTGCAGCAGCCAGCCGTCGCCCGTGTTCACCGCGTAGCCGGTGTGGCCGGGGGTGTGGCCGTGCAGCGGGATCATCGCGATCTCCACGTCGAGGCCCTCGAGCAGCCGCACGCGCTCGAGGCCGAACCAGGCCTCGCCGGTGACCTCGTGGGTCTGGTACCGCGGCCCGTGCGCGAGCTGGCCGGGGCGGTAGCGGAGCTTGGCCTTCGCCGAGCCGCCGCGCAGGAACTCGTGCTCGCGGCGGTGCAGGTGCACGGTCGCGTTGGGGAAGTCCCCGAGACCGCCCGCGTGGTCGAGGTCGAGATGGGTGACGAGCACGTCGCGGACGTCCGCCGGGTCGTGGCCGAGCGCCCGCACCTGCGCGACGGCCGTCTCCTCGTGGGCGAGCCGGGCGCCGAGCAGGAACCGCGCCGGCCCCAGGCGCGACGGCGTCGCGACGTCCCCGGTGCCGTAGCCCGTGTCGATCAGGACGAGGCCGTCGGCGGCCTCGATCAGCAGGCAGCGGGCGACGAGGTGGCCGGCGTCGCGGTCGACCAGCCCCAGGGCGGTCCCCGCGTGCGGGCACATCGTGCCGCAGTTCAGGTGGTGGATCACGGGCATGTCCCGGGACCCTATCCGCGCGCTCAGCGGGTGTTCTGCTCGACGAGCTTCGTGAGCTCGTCGACGGCCTTGTCGACCTGGTCGTAGACCACGTCGCGCAGCTCGACCGCGCTGCCGGAGTCCTGCGTGGCGACGTACGCGACGCCGAGTCCGGCGACGACGAGCACGAGCGCCAGCAGCATCCCGAAGGTGCGCCGGGCGCCGCCGGGACGGCGGGCGGGCCGCTCGCCGCGACGCGGGGCGGGCGCGGCGCTCGGAGCGGGGCCGGGGACCGCGGCCCCCGGCCGCGGCGGCCGCGGCTGGCGGGCCTGGACGCCGGTGGTCGGCCCGGGCGTGGGGGCGGGGGACGCGACGCGCGTGGCCCCGGTGGCGGGGCCACCGATCGTGGTCGGCGGCTCGCCGACCGTCGTCGCGGCCTCCTCGGGCGCGATGCCGCGAGCGCCCTCGCGCAGCGCGGTGCTCATCGTCTCCGCGCTCTCGTAGCGGGCACGCGGGTCGAGCGCGAGCGCCCGGTCGACGGCGAGCGACAGCGCCTCGGGCACCTCGGGGACGAGCTCGTGCAGGAACGCCGGGGCCTCGCGCTGCTGCTTGAGCGCGAGCTCGGTCAGCGACGCCGCCTCGTAGGGGAGCCGCCCGGACAGCAGCTGGTAGGTGACGACGCCGAGCGCGTAGAGGTCGGCGCGCGGGCCCGCCTCCTCGCCGGTGGCCTGCTCGGGCGCGAGGTAGGACGCGGTGCCGAGCACCGAGCCGACCTGCGTGATCGAGGACTCGTCGGTGACGGCGGCGATGCCGAAGTCGGCGAGCTTGACGACCCCGTCGTCGGAGCGCAGTAGGTTGCCGGGCTTCACGTCGCGGTGGACCACGCCGCCGCGGTGTGCGTAGTCGAGCCCGCGGCAGGCCTGCGTCACGAGGTCGAGCGCCTCGCCGACGGGCAGCCGGCCGCGCTCGCGCAGGATCTCGGCGCCGGAGCGGCCCGAGACGCGCTCCATGACGATGTAGTGGCGGCCGCTGGCCTCGTCGAGGCCGAAGTCGAACACCTGCACGATGTTCGGGTGCACGAGCCGAGCGGCGGCGAGCGCCTCGCGGCGGAAGCGGGACACGAACTGCGCGTCGTCGGCGAGGTGCTCGGCGAGGAGCTTCACGGCGACGTCGCGCTCCAGGCGCCGGTCGAACGCGGTGACGACGGTCGACATGCCGCCGACGCCGAGACGGTCGCCGAGCTCGTAGCGGCCGGCCAGGACGGTGCTCACGGGATCACCTCGTCGGCCCCGGCGCCGCCGGGATCGGGGGTCGGCGTCGCCTGCGGCTCGGTCGGCTCGACCCCGCCCGTGTCGGGCGCGGGCGTCGGCGTCGGCGTCGCGGTGGGCGTCGCGGTCGGCTCCGGCGTCGTCGTGGTCTCGATCGTCTGCGTCTGGGTCTGCGTCTGCGTGTCGGGCGTCGGCGTCTCCTGCGGCTCCTGCGTCGTCACCGTCTGCCCGCGGCACTCGTCGGGAGCGATGTCCGCGAGGTTCGCGACGCCCTCGTCGAGCCGGCGGCGCAGCTCCGGCGCGACGCTCTCGGGCAGGTTCACGACCGCGCCGCGCAGCTGCGCGAGGTCGCTGCCGAGCGCGCGGCACGAGCCGTCGTCGACCTTCGCGCGGATCGACTCGAGCTCGTCGAGCAGGGTCTGGGCGTCGGAGGAGGGCAGCAGGCCGCTGCGGTCCTCCGAGCCGCACGCCGCGACGGCGAGGGCGAGGCCGAGTCCGGCGAGCAGGGCGATGAGGGCGTGGTGGAGACGGGGCAAGGTCACTGACCGTACTGGAGGCGGTCGGCGAGGGAGTGCGGCAGCCGGGCGGCCCTGATCGCCGCCTGCGCACCCTCGATGTCGTAGGTGGTCCGCTGCCACGTGGCGCGTGCGCCCTCGAGGTCGAGCAGCAGCCAGGCAGCCCGCGGGTCGCCGTCGCGCGGCTGGCCGACCGAGCCGGGGTTCAGCAGCCACTCGCCGGTCGTCAGGTCGACCTCCTCGCCGGCCTTGCGTGATGCGCCCGTCGCCGGCTCGCCCTCGGCGCGGTGGAAGGCGAGGGCGACGTGGGAGTGGCCGATGAGCGCCACGCGCTCGGCCTGGGCGTCGAGGCACATCTCCGCCAGCAGGGTCGAGAGGACGTACTCCCAGACCGGATCGCGCGGGCTGCCGTGGTAGAGCCCGACGCCGCCGCGCTGTCCGGCCGCCGACAGGGTCCGCAGCCACTCCAGGTGCTCGGCGGCGAGGACCTCGCGCGTCCACTCCGCCGCGATGCCCGCGCCGCGCGCGAAGTCGTCGGTGGCGATCTCCCCGGTCACCGCGAGGTCGTGGTTGCCGGCGAGCGCGATCCGGGCGTGCTCGGCGACGAGCGCGCAGCAGGCGTCCGGGTCGGCGCCGTAGCCGACGACGTCGCCCAGGCACCAGACCTCCTGGGCGGGACCGTCGGCGACCGCGGCGAGCACCGCCTCGAGGGCGTGACGGTTTCCGTGGATGTCGGACAGGACGGCGACGTGCATCTGCGACAGTGATCCTGATGCTCCGGGGACGCGCCCGCTTTCCGCTCGCGGTCCTGGCCGCCGTCGTGGTGGCGCAGGCCGCGGTGCTCCTGCTGTGGCCGCGCGACGGGGTGATCGATCCCGATCCGGTGCAGCTGGGATCGTACTTCAGCGCGGCGCAGCTCGACCGGGCGCAGGACTTCCGCGGCCCGCAGCAGCTGCTCGGGCTGCTCGCGCTCGCGCTCCAGGGGGTCCTGCTGGTCGTGCTCGCCCGGCGCTCGGCGTGGGTGGCGCGCGTCGTGCTGCCGCGGCTGCCCACCGGTCCGCTGCGGGCCGCCGCGGTCGGCGGCGCCCTGCTGGCGGTGGCGCTGCGGCTCGTGACGCTGCCGGTGTCGGCGATCGGCCGGGAGCGCGCGATCGACGTCGGGCTCGTGACGCGCTCGTGGCCGGGCTGGGCGCAGGACGTGCTGCTGTCGACCGCGATCACCGCGGCGTTCGCCGCGTTCGGGGCCGTCGTCGCGGTCGCGCTGATGCGCCGCCTGCCGCGGGCCTGGTGGCTGGCCGGGACGGTCGGCGTCGTCCTGGCGGCGGCCGGCTACACCTTCGCCGGTCCCGCCGTGGTCGATCCGCTCTTCAACGACTTCCGGACGCTGCCCGCCGGCCCGACCCGCGACGACGTGCTCGAGCTCGCGCGGCGCGCCGACGTCGACGTCGGGGACGTCCTGGTGGTCGACGCGAGCAAGCGGACGACCGCGGCCAACGCGTACGTCACCGGGCTCGGGCACACCAAGCGGGTCGTGCTGTACGACACGCTGCTGCGCCGCTTCACGCGGGACGAGGTGCGCCTCGTCGTCGCGCACGAGCTCGCCCACGTGCACCACCACGACGTGCCGCGCGGGATCCTGTTCGTCCTGCTCGTCGCGCCGATGGGCCTGCTCGCGGTGCGGCGGATGACCGACGAGCTCGCGCCGGTCCCCACGTCGGCCGCGCCCGCGACGGTCGCGGTGCTCCCGGCGCTCGCGCTGTCGCTCGCCGTCGTGGCCACGAGCATCACCTGGGTGAGCAACCAGCTCAGCCGTCGCGTCGAGGCGCGCGCCGACAGCTACGCCCTGCAGCTGACCGACGCGCCCCGGCCGTTCCTGTCGTTCGAGCGGCGGCTGGCGCTGCGCAACGTCAGCGACCCCGACGGCGGACCGCGGATCGTGCGCTTCCTCCTCGGCACCCACCCGCCGGTGCGCGAGCGCCTCGGGATCGGCGAGACGTACGCGCGCGAGCGCCCGTAGCCGCACTACGATCGCGGCGTGCGCATCACCGTCCTGTCCGTCGGCCGCCTGCGGCCGCCCTACGCGGACGACGTCGCGCACTACACGAAGCTCCTGGGTCGCTACGCGCGGCTGGACCTCGTCGAGGTCCGCGAGGACGAGCAGGTCGCCCGTCGCATCCCCGAGCGCGCGTTCGTGAGCCTGCTGGCGCTCGGCGGCGAGGAGTTCGACTCCGTCGGCTTCAGCCGCTTCCTCGAGCAGCGCCGGATGAGCGGCCGCGACCTCTGCTTCGTGCTCGGCGGCGCGTTCGGCTCCGACCTCGAGGAGGACGCGCGGGTCGACCACCGCTTCTCGCTCGGGCGGATGACGCTGCCGCACCAGCTCGCGCGGGTCGTGCTGCTCGAGCAGCTCTACCGCGGCCACAAGATCCTCGCGGGCGAGCCCTACCACCACTGAGCGCGCGCGGGGGCCGCCTGCGCGGGCGGGCAGCTAGATTGGGAGAGGCCCATGACCGCGCTCGCCGACCTGCACGCCGCCGTCCGCTCCGCCGCCTCCGCCGTCGCCGACGGCGCCGAGGGCGCGGCGCCCGACAAGGCGAGCCTCGAGCGCCCGAAGCAGGCCGACCACGGCGACTTCGCCACGAACGCCGCGATGGTCCTGACCAAGGCGCTGAAGCGGCCGCCGCGCGACATCGCCGCGGACCTCGCCCAGCGGCTGCAGGACGACCTCGGCGACCACGTCGAGCGGGTCGACATCGCGGGCCCCGGCTTCCTCAACGTCGTGCTGGCCGACGCCTGGTTCACCGCCGCGCTCGCCGGCGTGCTGGCGGCCGGGGACGGCTTCGGGGCCGGGGGCGCCGACCCGGTCCGCGACGTCAACGTCGAGTTCGTGTCGGCCAACCCGACCGGGCCGCTGCACGTCGGCCACACCCGCAACGCCGCGTACGGGGACGCGCTGGCGCGGATCCTTGAGCTGCGCGGCCACCGCGTCTCCCGCGAGTACTACGTCAACGACTACGGCACCCAGGTGGTGAAGTTCGGCGAGTCCGTGCAGGCGCGGGCGCGCGGCGAGGAGGTGCCGCAGGACGGCTACCAGGGCGACTACGTCGCGGAGATCGCCGCCGAGATCCCCGGGGCGGCGGACGCCGACCCGTCCGAGCTCGCGCTCGCCGCGGTCGAGCTGATGCGCTCCCGCGCGGAGGCGTCGCTGCGCCGCTTCGGGGTCGAGATGGACACGTGGTTCAGCGAGCGGTCGCTGCACGAGCCCGCGGGGGACGCCCGCGTCGAGGCGGCGTTCGCGCGCCTGGAGGAGCAGGGCCGCACGTTCCGGCAGGACGGGGCGCTGTGGCTGCGCACGACCGAGTTCGGCGACGACAAGGACCGGGTGCTCGAGCGGTCGACCGGCGAGCACACGTACTTCGCCTCCGACGTCGCCTACTACCTCGACAAGCTCGACCGGGGCTTCGACCTGCTGATCGACGTGTGGGGCGCCGACCACCACGGCTACATGGGCCGGATCCACGCGGTCGTCGACGCGTTCGGCGGCCGCCGCGAGGACTTCGAGCTGCTGATCATGCAGTTCGTCCAGCTGCGCAACGGCGACGACCTCACCGCGATGAGCAAGCGTCGCGGCACCCTCGTCACGCTCGACGACCTCGTCGACGCGATCGGCGTCGACGCGGCGCGCTGGTACCTGCTCGCGCGCTCGCACGACACCCAGGTCGAGCTCGACCTCGCCGCCGCCCGCGAGCAGTCGCGCGAGAACCCCGTGTACTACGTGCAGTACGCGCACGCCCGGATCGCCTCGGTCCTGCGCGAGCAGGGGGAGGAGCGGGTCGCGGCCGCGCTGGCCGCGGTCGGCACGCTCGACGGCGTCGCGCTGCACGCCTCCGAGCGCGATCTCGTGAAGGCGGTGCTCGACTTCCCCGCCGTCGTCGCCGAGGCCGAGGAACGGCGCGCGCCGCACCGGATCGCGACGTACGCGACCGAGCTGGCGCAGCAGTTCTCCGCCTTCTACCGGGACTGCAGCGTCAAGAACGCGGAGCCCGAGGAGCTCCGCTCGTTCCGGATCGCGCTGTGCGTCGCGGCGAAGGCGACGCTCGCCCGGTCGCTCGGGCTGCTCGGCGTCAGCGCGCCGCAGGAGATGTAGCTCAGCGCTTCGGCACGACGAGGTCGCCGACCGCGATCTCGCCGCCGACGACGATGTCGGCGCGCAGGCCGCCACGGTGGACCAGCGCCCGCAGGATGCCCGGGGGACCGAGCCGCTGCAGGTGCGCGCACGGCTCGCAGCGGCGCCGGCCGATGCACTCGGCGGTGCCGAGCAGGAACCGCTCGCCGATCAGGTCGTCGAGCACGATGCCGCTGACCGCGACGTTGCGGCGCGCCTGCACGGGCGTGATCGGCAGGCCGTCGACGCGCGCGACGGCGAGCAGCTCCTCCTCCACGAGCGTGATGTCGCGCCCGTAGCCGGTCCCGCGGGAGAACGTGCCGCGACCCGCCGCGTAGCGGTCGCCCTCCAGACCGCGACCGGGGATCGCCAGCGCGTGGGGCACCTCGACGCACGGCGCCCCCGCGTCCGGGGCGACGACGATCGCGGTGATCGTGCCGGGCTCGGCGGCGCGGCCGCGGCGCTTGACCTCCAGCCGCGGGGCGAGCTGGGCGATCACGTAGCCCTCGAGCAGCTCGTCGGCGGGCCCGTCCTGACGGTCGGGCCGCAGCGGGTCCCAGACGACCCCGGCGGGCGCGGGGTTGCCGAACACGACGACCCAGCGGTGGGCCTCCGGGTCGTGGTCGGGGATCGCGGCGATCCACGGGCCGGCCCACCCGAAGCCCTCCGGGTCGTCGACCGGGACGAGGCCGAGCCCGCGCTCGGCCAGCCAGCCGCGGAGGTAGCCGCTGCCGGGATCGAGCTCGAACGGGTCGATGGCGACGGCCGCGGTGTCGACGTCGAGCACGGTGGCCAGACAGGCCGCGAGCGACGCGGCGGACCGGTCGCTCCAGCCGTCGGGCGGCGGGGCCTGCCTCACAGCGAGTAGATGAAGTCGAGGCCCACGGCCTGCAGCAGGTCCTGCGCCTCGCGGTTCAGCCGGGTCATCTCCCCGGTCAGGATGAGCAGCCCCATGACGATGAGGATCACGCCGCTGACGGCGGTGACGATCAGGTGCCGGTCGCGCAGCCAGCGGAAGACGGTCGTGGCGCGGTCGAACGCGACGGCCGTGATGAGGAACGGCACCGCGAGGCCCAGCGAGTAGAACGCGAGCAGCACGCCGCCCTTGCCGACCGTGTCGGACGTCGACGCCGCCGCGAGGATCGAGGCGAGCGTCGGGCCGATGCACGGCGTCCACGCGACCGCGAACGCGAGGCCGGCGACGACCGGGCCGCCCGCGCCCGCCCGCTGGATCAGCGCTTCGGGCCGCCACTCGGCGTTCAGCCGCGTCACGAACGGCGTGAGCAGGAAGAAGACGCCCATCGCGACGATGGTGCCGCCGGCGAGCCGGTTGAGCAGGTCCTGGTTGTCGCGCAGCGTCGAGCCGATCCCGGTGGCGGTCATGCCGAGCGCGACGAACATGACGGTGAACGACAGGCAGAAGATCACGGCGGGCCAGACGACCTTGCCGATGCCCTGCTCGTGCGTGCGGATGTCGTTCAGCGACACGCCGCTGACCGCCGACAGGTAGCCAGGGACGAGCGGCAGGACGCACGGGCTGATGAACGAGACGAAGCCGACCGCGAACGCGGCGAGCACGGTCGTGTCCGCCTGGGCGGCGAGCGGCAGCAGCGCGCCGGTCATCGGTCGAACGCCGCCAGCTCGGCGTCGAGCCGCGCCCGGTCCTGCGGGGCCAGCTCCGGGCCCGCGTCGGCGCCGGGACCGTCGGCGTCGTCGCGGTTGCGGCGCCAGCGCGGGACCAGGACGGCGACGACGCCCGCGAGCAGCAGGACGACCCCGAGCGGCACGAGGTAGACCGCGAGGTCGAAGCCCTCGCCCTCGGGCAGGGCGAGGACGCGCTTGCCGTACTGCTCGACGAGGCGGTCCTTGATCTGGTCCTTGGTCAGGCCCTGGTCGATGAGGCGCTGGATCTCCTCCTTCTGCGCGTACGCCTGCGGCGACTCGGCGACGTTCAGCACGACGTTGCACGAGGTGCACATCACCTCGTCCTCGACGTCGAAGAGCGTCGTCTTCGGGGTCGCCGCGCCGGCGGTCGCGACCGGGAGCAGGACGAGCAGGGCGAGGAGCGCGAGCAGGCGGCGCACGGTCAGGCCCCCAGCTTCCGCAGCGCCTCGTCGAGGAACGCCTCGCTGACCTGCCCGCGCGAGACCGCGGTCACGCGGCCGGCGGGGTCGAGCACGAACGTCTCGGGCACGCCGGTGCCGCCGAAGCCCTTGTAGAGCTCGGAGTCGACGTCCCGCATGCTCGGGTAGGTGAGGCCGAACTCGCGCTCGAACGCGCGGGCGTCGGCGATCGCGTCGTCGAAGAGGGCACCGAGGACCATGCCCTTTCCTGCGTCGGAGAGCCGCCGATGGATCTTCTCGAGCACCGGCGCCTCGTCCTTGCACGGCTCGCACCAGGACGCCCAGAAGTTCAGGACGACGATCTTGCCGCGCTCGTCGGCGAGGCTGCGCGTGCCGCTGCCGTCGTTGAGCGGCAGCTCGCGGGTGGCCTCGGGGGCGGCGGGACGGTCGCCGCGCGCGACCGCGTCGTCGAGCGTCGTGTCGGTGCCGCCGGCGACGAGCCCGTAGGTCAGGAGCCCGACGAGCAGGGCGGCGACGGCGATGACCAGGGCGGGGACGGCGGGGCGCTTCACGTCTTCCAGGGTAGCTCGCGGCGAGCCCGACCGGCGGCGCACGCTATGCTCCTGGCACTCGCGGGCTTAGCTCATCTGGTAGAGCGTCAGCTTCCCAAGCTGAAGGCGACGGGTTCGAGTCCCGTAGCCCGCTTCCCGGATGGCCGAACGTTCCCTGTGGGTCGACCCGCCGCCGCAGCACCCCGAGCTCGCGCCTCGCGCCCCTCAGCGCCCCGAGCCGGAGCCGCAGCCGCCCGTCCCGCCGGACGATCCGCCCGAGCTGATCCCGGCCCGCACCGCGATCGCCGTCGCGATCGGCCTCGTCGCCGGTGCGACGATCATGGCCATCAGCGGCGACTGGTTCTCCGTCGGGCGGACGGTCAGCTACCTGGCGGCCTGGAGCGGCGCGGTGCTGGGCGCCACGACGCTCGCGCTCGTCGGCGCCTGGATGCTCATGCTCCGCGACGGGCGCGACGCGTCGCCCGCCGTGGGCGTGGCGGCGCTCGTCTGGGCGGGCCAGGTGGCCGCGCTGCTCACCGGACTGGGGGAGGAGGCGCTCGACGTCGGCGCCGGGGCGGCCGCCGCCGCGGCGGGCCTGCCCGCGGCGCTCGCGCTCGCGATCGACGGCCTGACCGCCGGGCGCGTGCAGCGCCCCTCGCGGGCGACGCTCGCCGCCGTCGGCGTGGGGCTCGGCCTCGTCCTCGCGCTCGGCCTCACGCTGCTGCCGCTCGGCGAGCCGCAGCCGCGCGTCATCATCGTGCGCTGAGGCTCAGCGCCGACCGAGGACCTCGACGACGTAGCTGCGACGGACCGCGTCGGGCTGCGTGAGCATCCAGATCGCCTGCCGGTCGCCGCCGCCGGGCTCCCGCCGCAGGACGTCGCGCACGTAGCCCAGGCGCACGTCGTCGGACTGGCCGAGCATCCACGCCATCCGGGTCTCCTCGTCGTCTTCTCGGTCGAGCACGTCGACGACGAAGCTGCGCCGCACGCGGACCGGCTGCTGCAGCATCCACCGCTGGGCGGGGTCGTCCAGCAGGGCGGCGGCGGCGCGCGCGACGAGGTCGGGGGCGAGCATCACCTCGCGCTCGAGGAAGCCGGACATGCCCGCATCCTGACGCAGCGGCTACCGTCCGCGCCATGACCGACCAGGCACAGGACCGCGAGCACGACGTCGTCGTCCTCGGCGCGACCGGATTCGTCGGGCGGCTGACCGCCGCCTACCTGGGGACCGCGGCGCCCGAGGGCACCCGCATCGCGCTCGGCGGACGCTCGCGCGAGAAGCTCGAGCGGACCCGCGCCGAGCTCGGCGGGCGCGCGGCCGACTGGCCGCTGGTCGTCGCCGACTCGCTCTCCGACGCGGACATGGACCGGGTCGCCGCGTCCACGCGCGTGGTCGCCACCACCGTCGGCCCGTACGCGCAGTACGGCCTGCCGCTCGTGCGCGCCTGCGCGCAGCACGGCACCCACTACGCGGACCTCACCGGTGAGGTGCTGTTCATCCGCGACGCGATCGACCTGCACCACGAGGCGGCCCGGGCCTCCGGCGCCCGGATCGTCCACACCTGCGGCTTCGACTCGGTCCCCTCCGACCTCGGGGTCCACGCGCTGCACGTGCACGCCACCCGGCACGGGCTGGGGGGGCTCACCGACACGACCTACGTCGTCAAGGCCGCGAAGGGCGGGGTCAGCGGCGGCACGGTCGCGTCGCTGCGCGGGCAGCTGGACATCGCCAAGGCGGACCGGACCAAGCGCCGGATCATGGTCGACCCGTACGGCCTCAGCCCCGACCGCGAGGCGGAGCCGAGCGACCTCGGTGACGAGCGCGACCCGCAGGGCGTCGTGCGCGACGACGCGCTCGGCGGGTTCCTGGCCCCGTTCTTCATGGGCGTCATCAACACCCGGGTCGTCCGGCGCAGCAACGCGCTGCTCGGCTACGCCTACGGGCGGCGCCTGCGGTACCGCGAGCTGATGCTCGGCGGCGGCCTGCCGCTGGGACCCGTCAAGGCGGGTGCGATCGCGGGCGGCCTGACCGCGCTCGTCGTCGGGCTGTCGCTGCCGCCGACGCGCAAGCTGCTCGACGCGGTCCTGCCGGACCCGGGCGAGGGACCGTCGGAGCAGGACCGCGAGAACGGCTTCTTCGCCATCGACGTGCACACCACCACGAGCGACGGCACGCGGCTGGTCTGCGCGATCCGCGCCCCGGGCGACCCGGGCTACAAGGCCACCGCGGTCATGCTCGGCGAGGCGGCGCTGTCGCTCGCGCTCGACGGCGACGCGCTGCCGCCGGCCGCCGGCGTCCTGACGCCCGCCACCGCGATGGGCACCGCACTCACCGACCGGCTCCGCGCCGCCGGCCACGCCTACGAGGTCCGCGCCGCCTGAGCGGCGCCGGGCCCACGCTCAGACGAGCAGCAGCTCGAGGTCGCGCAGCGTCTCGGGGTCGACCGTCTTGATCCCGTGCACGTCGGCCAGCGGCACCGTCGTGTACGTGCCGCCGCGCAGCGCGACCATGCCGCCGAACTCGCCGCGCAGCGCGCACTCGGCGGCCGCGATCCCGTAGCGGGTGGCGAGGATCCGGTCGGTCGAGGTCGGGATCCCGCCGCGCTGCACGTGCCCGAGCACGACCGCGCGCGTGTCGACCTGCAGCTCCTCCTCGAGCGCGAGCGCCAGCGCCTCCCCGATCCCGCCGAGCCGGCGGAAGTGGTACCGACCCGACCCGCCCTCGTGCAGCACCTGGGCGCCCGGGTCGTCCGCGTCACGGCGCAGCAGCGCGCCCTCCGCCACGACGACGATCGAGAACCGCTTGCCGCGCGCGTGCCGCTTGCGGATGGCCGCCGCGATGTCCGCCACGGTCAGCGACAGCTCCGGGATGAGGATCGCGTCCGCGCCCCCGGCCATCCCGGCGTGCACGGCGATCCAGCCGGCGTCGGCGCCCATCACCTCGAGCACGATGATCCGGTCGTGCGAGGCCGCGGTGGTCCGCAGCCGGTCGATCGCCTCGGTCGCCACGTGCACCGCGGTGTCGAACCCGAAGGTCCAGTCGGTCCCGACGATGTCGTTGTCGATCGTCTTCGGCACCCCGACGACCGGCAGGCCGTGCTCGGTCACGAGCTTGCGGCTGATGTGCATCGTGTGGTCGCCGCCGATCGCGATGATCGCGTCGATGCCCTCGTCGGCCAGCGCCGCACGGCAGCGCTCGACGCCCTCCGGCTCCCGCGTCGGGTCGAACGCGGAGGTGCCGAGCATCGTGCCGCCGCGGGTGAGGAAGCCCGACACCGCGGCCAGCGGCAGCGGCAGGAACGCGCGCTCGGCGAGCCCCTGGTACCCGAGGCGCAGGCCGACCACCTCCCCGCCCGCGTCGTGGAACCGGTGCACGATCGCCCGGATCACCGCGTTGAGGCCGGGGCAGTCGCCCCCGGCGGTCAGGACCGCGACCTTCTTCACCGGGCCAGTGTCCCACCGGGTCCGCCGCCCGCAAACCGCCCGGTGGTCCAGATCGACGGACAGGTAGCGTTGCGGCACCCGCCGAACCCGAGTCTGGAACCCCCGCCATGAAGATCATCTACACCTACACCGACGAGGCGCCCGCGCTCGCGACGCACTCGCTGCTCCCGATCATCGAGGCCTACGCCGGCGCCGCCGGCATCGACGTCGAGACGCGCGACATCTCGCTGTCCGGCCGGATCCTCGCCCAGTTCCCCGAGCTGCTCGGCGACGACGCGGTCGCCGACGCGCTGACCGAGCTCGGCGAGCTCGCCAAGACGCCCGAGGCGAACATCATCAAGCTGCCGAACATCAGCGCCTCCGTGCCGCAGCTCAAGGGCGCGATCAAGGAGCTCCAGGGCAAGGGCCTGCCGCTCCCCGACTACCCCGAGAACCCGTCGACCGACGAGGAGCGCGACGTCCGCGCCCGCTACGACAAGGTCAAGGGCAGCGCCGTCAACCCGGTGCTGCGCGAGGGCAACTCCGACCGTCGCGCGCCCGCCTCGGTGAAGGCGTACGCGAAGGCGCACCCGCACTCGATGGGCGCCTGGTCGCCGGACTCGGCCTCGCACGTGGCGACGATGGGCGCCGACGACTTCCGCTCCACCGAGCAGTCCGTGACCATCGAGCAGGCCGGCGCGGTGCGCATCGAGCACGTCGCCGCCGACGGCACCGTCACCGTCCTGAAGGACCGCACCGACGTGCAGGCCGGCGAGGTCCTCGACTCCTCGGTCATGCGCGTCGGGCCGCTGCAGGCGTTCCTCGCCGCCCAGATCGAGGCGGCGAAGGAGGAGGGCGTCCTCTTCTCGCTGCACATGAAGGCGACGATGATGAAGGTCTCCGACCCGATCATCTTCGGCCACGCTGTCCGCGCGTTCTTCCCCGACGTCTACGCGCAGTTCCCCGACGAGAGCCCGAACGACGGCCTCGCCTCGCTCGTCTCCGACAAGCCGCAGGCGCAGGCGCTCGTCGACGCCCGCCTCGCGCAGGGCCCCGGGATCGCGATGGTCGACTCCGACCGCGGGATCACGAACCTGCACGTCCCGTCAGACGTGATCATCGACGCGTCGATGCCCGCCGCGATCCGCACGAGCGGCCAGATGTGGAACGCGGCCGGCGAGCAGCAGGACACGAAGTACGTGATCCCGGACAGCTCGTACGCCGCCCTCTACGCGGCGACGATCGACCACTGCAAGAAGCACGGCGCGTTCGACCCGTCCACGATGGGCACGACGCCGAACGTCGGCCTGATGGCGCAGAAGGCGGAGGAGTACGGCTCGCACGACAAGACGTTCGAGGTGCAGGCAGACGGCCAGATCCGCGTCGTCGACGAGGCGGGCACGACCCTGATGTCCCACGACGTCGAGGCCGGCGACATCTGGCGCGCGTGCCAGACGAAGGACGCGCCGATCCAGGACTGGGTCCAGCTCGCGGTCTCGCGCGCCCGCGCGACCGGCGCCCCCGCGGTCTTCTGGCTCGACGAGACCCGCGCGCACGACGCCGAGCTGCTGAAGAAGGTCCGTCCGGCGCTCGAGCAGCTCGACACCGACGGCCTGCAGATCGAGATCCTGAACGTCGAGGACGCCACGAAGTTCACGCTCGAGCGCGCGAGCGCGGGGCAGGACACGATCTCCGTCACCGGCAACGTCCTGCGCGACTACCTGACCGACCTGTTCCCGATCCTCGAGCTCGGCACGAGCGCGAAGATGCTCTCGATCGTCCCGCTGATGAACGGCGGCGGCCTGTTCGAGACCGGGGCCGGCGGTTCCGCGCCCAAGCACGTGCAGCAGTTCGCGAAGGAGAACCACCTGCGCTGGGACTCGCTGGGCGAGTTCCTCGCGCTGGCGGTGTCGCTCGAGATGCTCGCCGAGAAGACCGACAACCCCAAGGCGCAGGTGCTGGCGGACACGCTCGACCGCGCCACGGGCACGTTCCTCAACGAGAACCGCTCGCCGTCGCGCCGCGTCGGGGAGCTCGACAACCGCGGCAGCCACTTCTACCTCGCGCTCTACTGGGCGCAGGAGCTGGCCGGCCAGGACGCCGACGCCGACCTCGCCGCCGCGTTCGCACCGCTGGCGGAGAAGCTCGCCGCCGCCGAGGGCGCGATCGTCGACGAGCTCAACGCGGTGCAGGGCGAGCCGGCCGACGTCGGCGGCTACTTCCGCCCCGACGTCGCGAAGGCCGACGCCGCGATGCGACCCAGCGCGACGTTCAACGAGGCGCTCGCCTCGCTCTAGGCGGTCGCGCCGCAGGCCCGGACCCGGCGCGTGAGCGTCGTGGTCCGGCCGTCGCGCAGCGTCACCCGCACCGTCACCGCGGTGCGGGCGCCGCGGCGCAGCGCCGCGCGGCGCACCCGCAGGCGCACCGGGGGGCGCGTGTCGCGGGCGACGCGTCGCCCGCCGACCCGGGCGTCGGCGGCGACCACGTCCGTCCCGTCGACCGTCAGCAGCACGTCGCGGCGCGCGCAGCGCCGTCCGCGCGCGTCCCGACCGGCGGTGAACGCCGTGCGCACGCGGACCGCGGCCCGCGCCCGGCCTGCGACGACGGTGCGCACCGAGGCGCCCACGAGGTCGACGAGGTCGCCCAGGGCGATGTTGACGTCGGTGATGTGCAGGCCCCAGGTCGCGTCCGGGAACGGGTTCAGCGCCCGCGCGGACCCGACCGGGCCGAGGTCCAGGACGTGCGCGCGACCGAGCCGCTCGCAGCGCGCCGTGTAGCGCTCCGCCGGGCGGACCCAGGCGGTGTCGGCGGTGGGTGGCGTCCCGCCGTAGGTGCCGGCCAGGCCGAGCCCGAGGACCCCCGGGTACGGCTCGGTCCGCGCCAGCGAGGTCGTGACCCGGCGCTCGTTGGCGCCCAGGGACGCCGGGTTCGTGCACAGCACCTCGAAGTCGTCCCCGACGGGGAAGCCGGACCGGAAGTCGTCGGTCCGCGGCACGATCCCGAACCGCGCGTCGTCCGGCGGCGTGTCGTCGAAGGTCGAGTAGGCGATCACGCACGACGCCTGCCCGACGGTGGTGCAGCCGGGGATCTGCTGGAAGTCCCCGCCGCGCACGTCGCCGCGGCGGACCGTCACGTTCTGGCCGAGCAGCACCGCCGAAGCGAGCCGCGCGCGCAGCGCGGGGGAGGGGTCGACCTCCTCGCGGACGAGCTTGCGCAGCATCCGGGTCCCCTGCGAGTGCGACAGCAGGACGATCGGGCGCGTGCCGTCGGTCCGCGCGAGGAACGCGCGCCACGCCTCCAGCACGTCACCGTAGGCGAGCGCGAAGCCGGCGCGACGCGCCTCCACCGACCCGGTGAGGATCGACGCGAGCGTCAGCTGCCGGTAGATCGGGGCGAAGACCCGGCACTCGCGCGAGAACCGCGAAGCCTGGTAGCTCGCGATCGCGACGAGCTCCGGATCGCGCGCCTTGTCGGCGGTGGTCCCGAGCTGCTGGCTGACCGTCGGATAGACGTAGAAGCAGTCCGCCGCCGGGGCCGCGGGCAGCGGCTCGTCGGTGACGCGGCTGGTCCCGTCGGCCTCCTGCACGGTGGTGCGCAGCGTGTCCCGGCACGGGTCGTCGGCGGCGGCCGCGATCGGGTCGCACAGCCAGACCACCTCCGCGGAGGCGGGCGGCGCCCCGCCGCACGCCGCGATCACGGCGGCCCCCAGCAGCGCCACGAGCATCGTCGTCCCTCGACCCATGGGCCGAGCCTGCCAGAGATCAGGCGCGCGCGTTCGCGGTCGCCTTCACGCAGCGGTCCACGAACGTCAGCTTGTCGATGACCGCGGCGGTGATGACGAACGGGTACAGGTCGCTGCGGCCCATCGAGCGGTTGATCGCGTTCATCGCGATGGTGAACGGGATCCAGGCGTCCAGCGTCGAGCGGAAGCCCCACTGGCTGGCCTCGCCCGGCTGGGACATCGGCATCTGCAGCCCGTAGGCGGCGGCCGTCTGCATCGACGCGCTGATGTGCAGGTAGTGGGCCCACGTCTCGGCCCAGTCCTCCCACGGGTGCATCGTGGCGTAGGCGCTCACGTGCTCGCGCGACCAGTCGGCGGGCGGGCCCTGGGCGTAGTGGCGCTCGAGCGCCGCGCCGTAGTCCTCGCGCTCGTCGCCGAACAGGTCGCGGCACTGCTCCAGCAGCTCCGGGAACGGCTCGACGACGATCGGCCAGTAGTAGTGGCCGATCTCGTGCCGGAAGTGGCCGAGCACGGTGCGGTACGGCTCGTCCATCTGCTCGCGTCGCGCGACGCGGTCGGCGTCGTCGGCTTCCGCCAGGTCGAGCGTGATGACGCCGTCGGCGTGGCCGGTGGTCACCGGCTGCTCCTCGCTGGAGAGCAGGTCGAAGACGAGCCCGTTCTCGCGCTCGTCGGCGCCCTCGACCGGCAGCCCGAGCTCGCCGAGCTCGAACAGCAGCCGGCGCTTGGCCGACTCGGCGACCGCGAACTCCTCGAGCCCCTCGCCGTCCCCGTCCCCGGGCCGGGTGCGCGTGAGCGTGCAGCTCGGGCACAGCGCCCCGGGCTCGCGCACGAGCCAGTTGCACTGCGCGACGGTCGCGTTCGCGCACGGGTGCCAGCCCTCGTCGGCGCCGTAGCCGCGCGGCAGCGTCACGATCTCGCGCGCGTCCGGGTCGAAGCCGAGGAACGAGCCGCAGCGGACGCACTGGGTGTTCTCGAAGAACACGAGCTGGTGGCAGACGGAGCAGGTGAAGACGCGCACGGACAGGCCATCATGCCCGGTCCGCCGCCGCCGCAACCGCCCGGCCGCCAGGACGTCCGTCCTGCCTCAAGTCGGACGGGTGCCGGTCGATCCCCCGGGCGTGAGCATCCAGGACCTCGACGTGCACAACGCCCCCGCACCGGGCTTCGACGAGACCCTCGACGAGCTGCAGCACCGCCTGCGCAGCCTCGACGAGCACTGCCTCACGAGCCTCGAACAGGGGCTCGGGGCGATGGTGGCCGGCGACTTCACCGTCACCGCCGCGCCCGTGACGGAGCCGATCCACACGCACTCCGACAACCCGCAGATCCGCGGCCTGATCGACCTCTTCAACGCGATGCTCGCCCGGTCGCAGGCGACGCTCGTCGCCTACGAGCAGCTGCGCCAGGACCTCGCCGAGGCCCTGGGCGACCTGTCCTGCCTGCCCGAGCTGTACGTCCGCCTGTCGAGCCTCGAGGAGCACTGCCTCACCGACCTCGACGAGGGGCTCCAGGCGATGGTCGACGGCGACCTGACCCGCGCGGCGGCGCCGGTCACGCGCCCGCTGATCCCCGAGCCCGACCAGCGGCTGGGCCAGCTCGGCGAGCTGTTCAACCTGATGCTCGCGCGCTCGCGCACGGCGCTGCACTCCTACGACACGATGCGCGAGGAGCTGCGCGTCGCCCTCGGCGACCGGTCGTGTCTCGACGAGCTGCGCGCCAGCCTCGCGAGCCTGCACCGGCACTGCCTGCGGGACCTCGACGAGGGGCTCGAGGCGGTCGCGACCGGCACGAGCCTCACGCGCCGCGCCGTCCCCGCGACGAAGCCGCTGGAGCCCGCGGAGGGCGGGGACCTCGGGGAGCTCGGTGAGGTCTTCAACCGGATGCTCGCGCGCACCCAGTCGTCGCTGGCGCACTACGACGAGCTGCGCCGCACGGCCTTCACCGGCCTGCGCGCCCCGATGCCCGACCGGGGCTAGCGCGTGCGCGTCGTCGACGAGGAGGTCGAGGCCTTCGCGGCCCTGCTCGGCGCGGGCGACCGCCGCGGAGCGATCCAGCGCGCCGTCGAGCTCGTGCAGGACGGGGGGAGCCTGGGGGACTTCGTCTTCGGGATGCTCGCGCCCGCGCACGTGCTCGTGTGCGAGCGCGCGGCCCGGCAGCGCCGCCTGACCCCGGCGTTCCAGCAGATGGCCACGGACATCGCCGACACGGTCCTCGGGGTCGCGGCGGGCAACGCGCGGCCCGAGGCCGAGCGCAGCCGGCTCGTCGTCTGCGTCACCGAGCGCGAGCACCAGAACCTTCCGGCCCGGATCCTCTGCGAGCTGCTGCGCGCCGAGGGGCACCGCGTCGCGTTCCTCGGCCGTCCGTCGCACACCGCGGGGGTCACGAAGGTCCTCGAGCAGCTCGAGGCGGACGCGCTGCTCGTCTCGTGCTCGCTGCCGATGAACCTCCCGTGCGTCCCGCAGCTCGCCTCCGCCGCGCACGCCATCGGCGTGCCGGTGATCGCGGGCGGCAACGGCTTCGGGGTCGACGAGACCCGCGGCCTGCGGCTCGGCGCGGACGCCTGGGCGCCGCGGATCGCCGACGTCGCCCTGGCCGTCGAGCGCTTCCGCGCGGGGCGACCGGCGCTGCAGGCCGTCGAGGCGGAGATCGCCCAGCAGCAGGAGCTGACCGCGATCCGGCGCGCGCTGACCGAGGAGCTCGCCGATCGCGTCGAGTACCAGTGCGGGCACATGCTCCCGCGCGGTCCCCGGTCGCGCTCGGCGCTGCGCTCGGACCTGCACAACCTGCTGGTGTTCCTCGAGTCCGCGGTCCTCTGCGACGCGCGGATCCTCGCCGACTACGCCGACTGGCTCGTCGGGCGCGCGGCCGAGCAGCACACCCATCCGCGGCTGGTGCCGGCGATGCTCGGGGCGCTCGAGGACCGGCTCATCTTCGACCTGCCCGCGGTCGGCGAGCCGCTGCAGGCCGCGCGCGCCCAGACGGCGATGGCCGCCTGACGAGCCGCGGCCGGCGGGTCAGATCCCGCCGCCCTCGGCGAAGAAGAAGAACCAGATCCCCATCAGCAGCAGCGCGAGCCCGACCGACAGGACCATCACGACGTCGAGGATCGTGCGCGGGTGGCCGGCGTCGCGCTCGCCGCGCATCGACCGGTGCCACGGCAGGACGACCTTGACCTCGGGCGTCGTGTGCGTGACCTCGCCGTAGATGCGGTTGAGCTGCCCCAGGAGCTTGCCGACGATCACCATCGACGCGGGGATCCCGAACAGGAGCAGCACGTAGGGGCCCATCGTCGGCTGCGAGCTCTCGACGGACTTCGAGACCGCGTAGATCCAGAGGAAGGGGACGCCGAGCCACATCATCACGCTGCCCACCGCCATCAGGGCGATGAGCAGGATCGCGGCCACCTTCGTCCCGGGGGAGCCGGCTCCGAGCATGGCCCGAATATTACGGCTCCGTAGCTCTGCGGGGAACTACCAGGCGAGGTCGCCCGCGCAGTGCGGGCAGCGGACCGTCGTGGTGACGGGCGCGTCGAAGACGAACCCGCAGCCGCAGTGGTACAGCGCGGTGTCCTGCGGACCGCCCGCGCGGCGCATGCGGCGCTCCGCGGCGAGCGCGGGATCGTCCGGGACGAGGCGCAGCCGGCGCTCCGGCCGCGGCGCGGGAGCCGCCTGCTCGTCGTGGTGGTGGTCGTGTCGTGTCTGGCGGTGGAGTCTCATGGCTCTTCCTGAAGGACGCTTCGCAGGCCCGAAGGTTTCCCTCTGCATCGTCTCGTGCGGGGAGGTCTTGAGCGGGTTTCCGGTCCGGTGGACGGATCCCCGTGGACCCCGGTGACGCGCCGGGACCGCGTCGGCGACGCGCCGGGACGGGGTCGTCCGGGCCGCCGGTCCTGCATAATCGGGGACGTATGGATCCCGCCCGCAAGCGCCAGATCCGGCTCACGACCGCTCTCACGTGTGCCGTCCTCCTCGCCGGCGCCCTGATCTACACGAGCTTCAGCGCCTCGAGCGAGGCCGTGACGCCGAGCAAGCTGCTCGCCTCCGCGCAGGCCGGCCAGAGCTACCAGCTGACCGGCAAGGTCGTCGACGGCTCGGTGGAGAAGCGCCGCGACGGCATGACCTTCCGCGTGCGCGAGCGCACCGGCACGACCTCGGTGCCGATCGACTACACCGGCGCCGTCCCGGACCCGTTCCGTGACGGACGCGAGATCATCATCACCGTTCGCAAGGGCGAGAACGGCATGTTCGTCGGCGAGCGCGACTCGCTCGTCACGAAGTGCCCGTCGAAGTTCACGAACGAGAAGAAGTCCTCGGACGGCAAGGCGCCGCCCGAGGGCTACACCTACTAGGCGCTCGGAGGCCCGATCGTGGCGACCGTCGGCTCAGCCGCCCTCATCATCGCGCTGGCCGTCAGCGTGTACGGCGTCGCCGTCTCGCTCTACGGGGCGAAGACCCGCCGGCGGGACCTCGTCGACTCCGGTCGCAACGCGGCGTACGCGCTCGCCGCGCTGACGACGCTGGCGTTCGTGATCCTCGAGGTCGCGTTCCTGCGCAGCGACTTCACGTTCAAGACGGTCGCCGAGCACTCCTCGACGACCACGCCGACGTTCTACAAGGCGTCGGCCTCGTGGTCCTCGCAGGAGGGCTCGCTGCTGCTGTGGCTGTTCCTGCTGTCGCTGTGGACCGCCGCGATCCTCTACGCCACGCGGCGCCGGATGCGCGACGTCGCCCCCTACGCGACCGCGATCCTGCTGGGCCTCGGCGCCTTCTTCGCCGGGCTGCTCGTGTTCGCGGCGTCGCCGTTCCAGACGCTCGGCGTCGCTCCGTCGGAGGGCGCGGGCCTCAACCCGCTGCTGCGCCACCCGAGCATGATGATCCACCCGCCGATGCTCTACGCGGGGTACACGCTCTTCGCGGTGCCGTTCGCGTTCGCCGCCGGCGCGCTGATCACGCGGCGCGTCGACGCGGAGTGGATCGGCGTCACCCGCCGGTTCTCGCTCGCCGCCTGGTTCTTCCTCGGCGTCGGCATCCTGCTCGGCGCGCGCTGGTCTTACCAGGAGCTCGGCTGGGGCGGCTACTGGGCCTGGGACCCGGTCGAGAACGCGTCGCTGCTGCCGTGGCTGACCGGCACCGCGTTCCTGCACTCCGTGATGATCCAGGAGAAGCGCGGGATGCTGAAGATCTGGAACGCCTCGCTGGTGCTCGCCACCGGCGTGCTGTGCATCCTCGGCACCTTCCTCGTGCGCTCGGGCATCCTCGACTCGATCCACGCGTTCGGCGCCTCGACGCTCGGCGTCCCGTTCGTCATCCTCATCGGCCTGCTGATCGCGGGCTCCGTCGCCCTCGTCATCAGCCGGCGCGAGCTGCTGCGCAGCGAGCACAAGCTCGACTCGGTGTTCTCGCGCGAGTCCGTGTTCCTGGCGAACAACGTGATCCTCGTGGGCGTCGCGTTCGTCGTCTTCTGGGGCACGTTCTTCCCGCTCATCTCCGAGGCCGTCACCGGCACCAAGAGCGCGGTCGGCCCGCCGTGGTTCGACCGGTACACGGTGCCGCTCGTCGTGATGCTCGTGTTCCTCAGCGGCATCGGCCCGGTGATCGCGTGGCGCCGTCAGACGCGGGCGACCGCGCGCAAGAGCTTCCTCTGGCCGACCGTCGCGATGGTCGGCACGCTCGTCGTGCTCGTGCCGTTCGGGGTCCTGGACCGCCCGTGGGCGTGGCTGACCTTCGGGGCCGGCGCGCTCGTCGCCGGGACCGTCGTGCAGGAGTTCGTCCGCGGCACGCGCGCCCGGCGCGCGATGAGCCGCGAGTCGGTGCCGGTCGCGATGGTCTCGCTCGTGCGCCGCAACCGGCGCCGCTACGGCGGCTACATCGTGCACCTCGGCATGGCGGTGCTGTTCGTCGGCGTCGCGGCGAGCAGCGCGTTCGAGAAGGCGCAGGACTCGCGGCTGGACGTCGGCCAGACCGTGACGGTCGACGGGTACCAGATCACCTACGCCTCGGCGACGGCGCGGATCGACCAGCGCGCCGGGCGCATCGAGCGGATCGTCTTCGGCGCGAACCTGCGGGTGCGCAAGGACGGCAAGGACCTCGGCACGCTGCATCCCGAGCGGGGCTTCTACCCGCCGGTCGACCGCGCGTTCCAGATGAACCCGATCGCGAGCTTCTTCGAGGGCGAGGCGACGAGCGAGATCGCCATGGACGCCGGCCTCCAGCGCGACCTGTGGACCGCCGTGTCCCCGGACGTCGCCGCGCTGCAGGGCCGCATCGAGGCGCTCGACGAGGGCTTCACCAAGGGCATCCAGCAGGCGGGCGACCAGCTCGCCCCCGGCCAGATCGGCGCGCTGATCGGCCAGGCGCTCAACAGCATCCTGCGCAGCTACACCGACGATCCGCCGCCCGCGACGTTCCGCGTGCTGTCCAGCCCGATGGTCTCGTGGATCTGGCTCGGTGGCATCGTCGTGTTCTTCGGCGCGATCGTCGCGCTGTGGCCGCCGCCGGGCGGGGCGACCAAGCGCGCGGACGCGCGGCTGCTCGCCCGCGTCTCGCAGGAGCTCGGCCGGGCCTGAGCGGCGGTCGTGGACGTCGTCGCCCTCATCGTCGTCATGGCGCTCGTCGCCGCGGTCGCCTGGGGCGTCTCCCGGCCGATCCGGGGCGGGGCGCAGGCGTCGGCGTCCGCGGACGCCGCGCGGGTCGCGGACCTGCTCGCCGCCCGGGACGCGAAGTACCGCGAGATCCGCGACCTCGAGCTCGACCACCAGACCGGCAAGCTCGTCGACGCGGAGTTCCGCGTCCAGGACCGCGCGCTGCGCGCCGAGGCGATGGAGATCCTCCGCGAGCTCGACCGTTACGAGGCGGAGTCGGCCGCGCCCGTCGCCGCGAGGGACGGGGCGGACGAGCAGCCCGGCGAGGGGTCCGAGCCCGCCGACGGTGCGGACGACGCGCAGCCGGCTGCCGCGGGCCAGGCCGCCGGGGTGGCGGCACCGCGCGATCCCGGCGCCTGACCGGCTACCATCGCTCCCAGCATGGAAACGATCCTCTCCATCGTCCAGGTCGGCATCTCGGTCGTCCTCATCTTCCTCGTGCTGATGCACTCCGGGAAGGACGCGGGCCTCTCCGGCGCGTTCGGCGTCGGCTCCGGTCAGGGCTCGCTGGGCGGCGGCTCGATGGTCGAGCGCAACCTCAACCGCTGGACCGTCGCGTTCGCGGTGCTGTTCGTGCTGAACACGCTCGTCCTGCTGAAGCTCTAGTCGCGGGCGCGCCGGCGCCCGCTCAGCCCGTCGTCTGACCGGTGACCCGGAAGCCGCTCGCGCGGAGCGCCGGGACGACGCAGCCGTGCGCCGCGCGGCGGCCGTAGAAGTCCGCCTCGCACACCAGCGACGTCGCCGTGGTGAGCGCCGACGTGCGCTCGAGGATGCCGAGGGCCGCGTCGGTGAACCGCACGTCGCGGACCGGCTTCGTCAGGCGACCGTCCTCGATCAGGAACGTGCCGTCACGGGTCGTGCCGGTCAGCGTGGTCGAGCGCTCGTGGACGACGTTGAGGTACCACAGCCGCGTGACGTAGAGCCCACGCTCGACGCCGGCGATCAGCGCGCCGACGTCCGGGGCGGTGCCGCCGTGCAGCACCAGGTTGGTCGGTGCCGCGCCCCACGGCGATCCGCCCGGGGCGAGGGCGTGCCCGGTCGAGGCGGCGTCGCCGCCCGCGCGTGCCGCGCTGCGCCGGTCGTGGGCGACCGCCTGCGCGACGCCGTCGTGCAGCAGCGTCAGCGGGGCCTTGGCGACCCCGTCGGCGTCGAACGCGCGGGGGAGGCCGCCGGCCGCGAGCGGGTCGTCGACCAGCGTCACACCGGTCGCGGCGACCGGCGTGCCGAGCCGGTCGGTCAGCGCGCCGCGGCCCTCCGCGTGGGCGAGCCCGTCGAAGGCCAGGCCACCGAGCATGTCGAGCAGCGAGCCGACCGCGTCGGGCTCCAGCACGACCTCGTACGCGCCCGGGGCCAGCGCCACGGGGTCGCTCGTCGCGACCCGCGCGACCGCCTGCCGGGTGACGGCGTCGGCGTCGAGCGTCTCCGCGGCGACGCCGGCGGCCGCGCCCCAGCCCGACCGGCCGTGCGCGTCGCGGGCGATCACCTTGAGGTAGGCGTCGGTGACGTCGTCGGCGACCCGCAGCCCGGCGGACGAGGCGATCGCGGTCTCCACGCGACCGGTGGTCCAGATCCCGAACGCCTCGAGCCCGTGCTCGGCGGTCGCGGCGAACGCGGCGGCGAGCGCCGCGCCGCCCGGGGCCGGGTCGAGGTCGGCGGTCGCCGCGTCGAAGCCCGCGTGGGCGCTCGGCGTCCCCGCCTGCGCGACGGTCGGCAGGCCCGGATGCTCGCCGGGACCGCCCGCAGCGTCGGCGGCCGCGCGCGCCGCGTCCCGCGCCCGGGCCGCCGCCGCGCGGAGCCCGTCGTCGGAGAGGTCGTTCGTCTCGACGGTCCCGACGTGCCCGTCGCGCACGACGAGCACCGACACCGAGGTGTCGTCCACCGCGGTCGCCTGCGTCGGCGTCGAGCGCGCGAACCGCGACAGCAGCGAGCGCTCGCGGGTGACGGTGACCTGGGCGTCCCCGTCGGTGAACGCGAGCGCGCGGTCGGCGAGGTCCAGCGGGTCCGTGCTCACGCCACACCCACCTGCACGCCGCGGAAGCGGGCGGGCGCCGTGCCGTGACTGACCGCCATGACCTGGCCGGGCTCGCCCTTGCCGCAGTTCGTGAAGCTCCACGGACGCCACTCCGACGCCGAGCACACCGCGTCCATCGAGCCCCAGAACGCCGGGGTCACCCCGGCGTAGGAGGGGTTGCGATAGAGCCGCCCGAGCTCGCCGCCGCGGATCTCGCGCGCGACCTCGGTGGCGAACTGGAACTGCAGACGGCGGTCGTCGATCGACCACGACCGGTTCGTCTCCAGGTACAGCCCGCTCTCGGTGTCGGCCAGGAGGTCGGCGAACGACCCGGCGCTCCCCGGCTCGAGCGACACGTTCGTCATCCGCACGATCGGCTGCCGCGCGAAGCCGTCCGCGCGGGCGCAGCCGCCGGACTCCTCGAGGCCGATCTCGGCCGCCGACTGGCGTGCCGACAGCGCGGCGAGCAGCACGCCCTCCTCGATCAGCGGGAAGCGGCGGGCCGCGACGCCCTCGTCGTCCCAGCCGAACGAGCCGAGCGCGGCGGGCAGCGTCGCGTCGGCGGTCACGTGCAGGTGCTCGGAGCCGTAGCGCAGGCTCCCCGCCGCGCGCAGCGCGTCGGCCTGGACCCAGCTCGTCCCCGCGTAGGAGGCCTCCCCGAGCAGGATGCGGTCGAGCTCGAGCGCGTGCCCGATCGACTCGTGCACCTGCAGCGCGAGCTGCTCCCCGTGCAGGACGACGTCGCGCACGCCCTCCGGGCAGACCGGGGCGGTGAGCAGCTCGACCGCCTCCGCCGCCACGCGCGGCGCGTGGCCGGCGAGGTCGAGCCCGGTGACGAGCTCCCAGCCGGCGAGCAGCACGTCGCCGTCGTGGGACATCGGGTAGGAGCGCACCTGCGTCTCCTCGCCGTCGGCAGCGACCGCCTGGACCCCCGCGCCGGTCTCTGTGCGCTCCTGCGTGCACGCGGCGCCATCGGTGCTGGCCAGCGCGGTCCGCGTGCGGCGCGAGCGCGTGTGCGCGGACGTCACGACGATCCGCGCGTCCCCGTCGGCGCGCAGTGCGGCCTCCGCCGCGTGCAGGTGGGCGAGCCGCGCCTCGAGCGACAGGGCGAACGGATCGACCTCGCACGGACCCGCCCAGTGGCCGCGCGCGGGACCGTGCGCGAGCGGCGCGAACGGGCCGGCGGCCGCGACCGGCTGGGCGCGCGCGACCGCGATGGCGCGGGTCAGCGCCGCGTGCGCGCCCGCCGAGGACACCTCGCGGGTCGCGGCGAAGCCCCAGCCGCCCCCGACCCGCACGCGGATCCCGAGCCCCTCGGCCACGTCGGTGCGGACCTCCGACACCTCGCCGTTGCGGACGGCGAGCGCCTCGTCGCGCGTGTGCACCCAGCGGGCCTCGGCGTGCACGCCGTGGGCCGCCGCGGCCTCGCAGACCTCGACGAGCAGCGCCAGGACGTCGCTCACCAGGCCGCCTCGTAGATGGCGCGCAGCTCGTCGCGACCGGCGCGCGGCGGCGTCAGGTCGAGCTCGGCGCGGCCCGCCGCGGCGTCCGCGCACGCGTCGAGCGCGTCCTGCGGGACCCCGAGGTCGCGGATCCGCGAGGCGTTCGCCAGCCGGGCGAGCTCGACCGCGAGCGCCTCCGCGGCCCCGTCGCCGCCGCCCAGCGCCTTGTCGAGGCGCTCGAGGCGCTCCGGGAAGCGGCGGCGCAGCGCGGCGGTGGTGTGCGGCAGCACGACCGCGTTGGCCTGGCCGTGTCCGGCGCCCCCGACCCGCACCAGCGTCTGCGAACACACGTGGCTGAGCCCGTACCAGTTGCCGTCGATGCTGTAGCCCGCCAGCAGCGACGCGAGCGCGAGCGCCTCGCGGTCGGGCTCCTCCTCGTCCATCCACGCGTCGGCGATCAGCCGCGCCGCGTCGCGGCCCGCGATCGAGGGGACCGGGGAGGACTGCGTGGTCAGCGGCCCCTCGACCGCGTGGGCGAGCGCGTTGGCGCTCGACGCGGCGAGCTGCTGCAGCGGCTGTGACGCGCACAGGTCGGGGTCGTTGATGACGATCCGCGGCCGGACGCCCGGGACGTCCTGGCGCGTGCCGGCGGCGCGCCGGTGGACCGCCGTCATCTCCGCGCTCGACAGCGTCGTCGGGATCGCGGCCGCGTGCCGGCCGGTCGCCGCGGCGACGGCCTTCGCGGTGTCGATGACCCGCCCGCCCCCGAGCGCGACGATCAGCGTCGCGTCGGTGACGCCGAGGCGCTCGACGAGGTCCCCGGCCAGCTCGTCGACGAACCCGTCGGGGACATCGTGCGTCTCGTCGGCGGCGTCGACGACGCGCGGCGCCAGGGTCCGCGCGCGGGGCGTGGTCAGCAGCACGTAGCCGGAGCCGAGCAGCTCGGTGGCCTGCGCGACCGTCCCGCGTCCGAAGCGGATCGTCCGCTCGCCGTCCTGCCAGGTGAAGTTCCGCTCGTCGGGCATGCCCGCAACCTATCGGTCCGGGCGCACCCCGCCGTCGGGCGTGCCGCCTCAGTCGACGCGCCGCAGCGTCAGCCGGTAGCGCGCGACGCCGGTGATCCTCACGCCACCCGCGTAGCGACTGGGGACGGTGCAGTCGACGGGGATCCGCACGGTCAGCGTCCTGGACCGCCCCTTCCTCAGCGGGGTGGTCTGCGCGGCGCTGAGCCGACCACCGAACAGGCCGAGACCGCCGGACGCGGAGACGGCCCAGTTGCGCCGGTGCTGGAGCGTCAGGCTGTCGCCGCAGGCGCTGAAGCATGGCCGGGACCCCAGCCCGCGTAGCATCGACGGATGTCTCAGATCGGGATCACGGGCGCCACCGGCGCGATCGGCAGCCGCGTCGCGCGGGCCCTCGCCGCGGAGGGGCACGAGCCCCGTCTGGTCGTCCGCGACGCCTCGCGGGTCGAGACGGGCCTGCACGGCCTGCCGATCGCGGTCGTCCCGGGCGGCTACGCGGACGAGCCCGAGCTGCGCGGCGCGCTGCACGGCGTCGACGTCCTGCTGCTGGTGTCGGGGGCCGAGTCCGCCGACCGGATGGACCACCACGCCGCCGCGGTCCGCGCGGCGCGGGACGCCGGCGTGCGGCGTGTCGTCTACACGAGCTTCTTCGCCGCGGCGCCGGACTGCGTCTTCACGCTCGGCCGCGACCACCACGCGACCGAGCAGCTCATCCGCGACGCGGGCCTCGCCTGGACGTTCCTGCGGGACAACCTCTACCTGGACTTCTTCCCGCTGCTGGCCGGGGAGGACCGGGTGCTCCGCGGCCCGGCCGGTGACGGCCGTCTCGCCGCCGTCGCGCGCGAGGACGTCGCGGCGGTGGCGGCCGCCGCGCTGCTCGACGAGGCGCACGCGGGGGCGAGCTACGACCTCACCGGGCCGGAGGCGCTGACGCTGGCCGAGGCCGCGGCGACGATGACCGACGTGCTCGGCGTCCCGTTCGGGTTCGTCGACGAGACGCTCGAGGAGGCCTACGCGTCGCGCGCGCATCACGGGGCGCCGGACTGGCAGCTGCAGGCGTGGGTCAGCACCTACACGGCGATCGCCGCGGGGGAGCTGGACGGGGTGACCGGCGACGTCGAGCGGGTGCTGGGCCGCGCGCCGCTGTCGCTGCGCGACGTGCTCGAGGCCGGCCGCTAGGCCGGGCAGGCGTCGGGGAACGACCGGACGTCCGTGGCCGGCCCGTCCGGGGCCGGGAACGCGGTCGTGAAGGTGAACGCGTACGGGGTCGGGCCGTCGGCCTCCAGCGCGGTCAGCCGCTGCTGCGCCTCCATCAGCGTCGGGCGGTGACCCTCGGGGACCCACCACAGGCACTGGAAGATCGCGAGCTTCTCGAACCACTCGCGGCGCCGGCGCATCACGGCGCGGTGCTCGCGGTCCCCGTAGACGAAGGCGTGGAGCGCCTCGACGGCGGTCCAGGTCGACATGTTCACGTTGATCGTGTCGTCGTCGGGCCAGCGCAGCGACGTCGCGTTGCCGATCCCGTCGTCCTGCAGGCGCCAGACGAACCCGTCGGACCGCTCGGCCCGGTCGTTGACGACGTCGAGCATCGTCGTGAACCCGATCAGCAGGTCGCTGTCGACCGGGGCGAGCGTCCGTCCGATGTTCAGCTGCGCGAGGTGGTGGCCCATCGCCGGCAGGCTACGTCGCCGAGCGGGTCCGCACGCCGAACGGGCGGCGCATCAGGCGCGCCGGCCGTCGCGGATGCGCGTCGGTCGCGGCGGGGCGACCGAGGCGCGCGGCGCGGATCTCGAGCATCGAGACGATGTCGGCGGTGTGGCGGAACGGGTCGGCGACCGGGCGGCCGCCACCGACGGGGACGGCGGCGACGACGTCACCGTCGACGACGCCGACGAGCACGTCGCCGGTGGGGACCGGGGCGGTCTCCAGCGCGGCGAGGCGGCGCAGGGCCGGGAGGTCCTGCGGGGTCGCGGCGCGGACCGCGACGGTCGGGGTGGGCGTGACGGAGGGGGAGATCACGGTGGGCATGCATCCAGTGTGCTACCGCCGAGCAATAAGTTCCAATGACATTCAGCGGGGTCTCGTATAAGATCGACTGATGCTCGATGTGAAGCGTCTCCGGGTCCTGCGCGAGGTCGCGTCGCGGGGGTCGTTCTCCGCCGCGGCCGACGCCCTGAGCTACACGCAGTCGGCGATCAGCCAGCAGATCGCGGCGCTGGAGCGCGAGGCGGGCACCACGCTCGTGGAGCGCTCGGCCCGCGGGGTGCGGCTGACCGAGGCGGGCGAGGCGCTCGTCCGCCACACCGACGCGATCCTCGCCCGGCTCGCCGACGCCGAGGCCGAGCTCGAGGCGATCGCCGGCCTGCGGGGCGGACGCCTGCGGCTCGCGGCCTTCCCGACCGCCGCGGCGACCGTCATGCCGCGCGCGATCGCCGCCTTCCGCGAGCGCCACCCGGCGGTCGAGCTCAGCATGGTCCCGATGGAGCCCGACGAGTCGGTCGCCGCGCTGAAGGCCGGCGAGGTCGACATCGCCACCGTGATCCTCGACGAGGGACCGCCCGCCCGCCAGTACGAGGGCATCGAGCTCCTGCACCTGCTCGACGACCCGATGTACGCGATGCTCCCGATCGGTCACGAGCACGCGGGCAAGGCGCGGCTGCGGCTCGCCGACCTCTCGACGGAGAAGTGGATGCTCGGCGCCACCGGCACGTGCCCGGACACCCAGATCCTCCTGCGCGCCTGCCTGACCGCGGGGTTCCAGGCGCAGATCGCCTTCCACTCCGACGACTACCTCGCGATCCAGGGACTCGTCGCCTCCGGGCTCGGCATCGCGCTCGTGCCCGACCTGGCGCTCGTCGCGGTCCGCGACGACGTCGTCGTCCGGGCGCTCACCGACGCGACGCCGGTGCGACGGATCTTCGCCGCGACCCTCTGCGAGGGCTACTGCTCCCCGGCCGCGACGGCGATGCTCGAGCTGCTCGCCGAGGTCGGGGCCGCGTTCTGCCAGGGCCGGCGCGAGCTCGCCCTCGCCTCGTAGCGCGCCTCAGGCCGCGGCGGGGACGAAGCCGACCCGCCGTGCGTGCGCGCGCAGGACGCGGTCGACGCGCGCGACGGTCGCGATCCCCGGGCCCCACGCGGCCGCGGCGCGGCGCGCGGGCTCGGTCACGTCGACCGGCGCGCCGAGCGTGCGCAGGTGCAGGACGCCGAGACCGACGTGCCAGCGCTCGTCCCCCTGGACGCGCGCGACGCCCGCACGGGTTCCCGGCAGGGCGCCGTCCAGCGCGTCGAGCTCGTCAAGCAGCGCGTCCTGGCCGATCGCGAAGACGATGCCCTCGAGCACCAGGTGGTAGAGGCCGACGGCCGCCCCGAACGCCTCCGCGTCGGCGGCGAGCGCGGCCGCCCGGCGCGGCAGGTCCTCCTCGAACAGGCCGACGATCGCGGGACCGGCGAGCGCGCGAGGGTCCGCTGGGAGTCCGAGCACCTCGTCGGCCACCCGGGCGAAGAACCGCGCGTGCCGCCGCTCGTCGCCCTGCTGGAGCGCGAAGCACGCGTGGGCGTCGGGATCGACCGCCGCCGACCGGGCGACGAACGGGTCCAGGTGCTGCGCGACCGCCGTCTCCGCGACGCAGAAGCCGGCGACGAGGCGGTCGAGCCGCGCCCGCACGGCGGTCGGCAGGTCGGCGACCGCCCGGGCGTCCGGGCCGAGGTCGATCGCCGCCTCGTCCCACTGCAGCCGCCGGCCGGCGAACAGGAGGTGCTGGTAGCCCGCGAGCATCGGCCCGCAGGCTACCGGCGGCCCGGTGTGGGTCAGCCGACGAGCACGCGCGCGGCGGGCTCGGCCGCGTCCTCCCGCGCGGGGTCGTGCGCGGGGGCGGGGACGCGCTCGAGCACGACCACGGCGAGCGCGATCGCGGCGATCACGAGTCCGGCGGCGATCGTGAAGCCGAGCTGGTACCCCTCCGTCAGGGCGGTCGCCTCGGTGGCGCCGCGGGCGACGAGGTCCTCGGTGCGGGTGGCGGAGAAGGTCGCCAGCAGGGACAGCCCGAGCGCGGCGCCGACCTGCTGCGTGGTGTTCACGAGCCCGGACGTCAGGCCGGCGTCCTGCGGGGTCGCGGCGGACATCGCGAGCGTCATCATCGCCGGGAACGCCATGCCCGCGCCGACGCCGAACAGGAGCGCCGAGGGCAGCACGTCGGTCGCGTAGCGGCCGTCGACCGGCACGCGCGCGAACAGCAGCAGGCCGCCGAGCACGAGCAGCAGCCCGGTGAGGAGCGTGGGCCGTGCGCCGACCCGCATGATCAGCTGCTCGCTGAAGCCGAGCGACAGCAGGCCGATGCCGAGGCTGACGGGGAGGAACGCCAGCCCGATCTCGAGCTCGTCGTAGCCCAGGACCCGCTCGAGGTAGAGCGTCCCGAGGAAGAACATCCCGAACATCCCGGCGACGAGCAGCACCTGGATCGCGTTGGCGCCAGAGACGTTGCGCGAGCGGAGGATCCGCAGCGGCATGAGCGGCTGGCGGGCGGTGTGCTGGCGCGCGACGAAGCCGGCGAGGAGCGCCAGCGCGACGGCGCCGAGGCCGATCGTCTGCGTCGAGCCCCAGCCGTTGCCCTCGACCTCGACGATCGTGAAGACGCCGAGCATGAGCGCGGCGGTGATGAGGACGGAGCCGGGGACGTCGGCCCCGGCCCGCAGGCCCTGCCCGGCGTCGTCGGCGACGTAGCGCAGCGCGAAGAGCGCGGTGGCGACGCCGATCGGCAGGTTGATGAAGAAGATCCAGTGCCAGCTGAGGGCGTCGGTCAGGACGCCGCCGACGAGGAGGCCGAGCGACGCGCCGGCGGACGCGACGAAGCTGAAGACGCCGATCGCCTTCGCCTGCTCCCGGGGCTCCGGGAACATCGTGATGATCATCCCGAGGATCACCGAGGAGGTCAGCGCGCCGCCGACGCCCTGCAGCAGCCGGGCGCCGATCAGCACGCCCTGCGACTGCGCCAGCCCGCACAGGGCGGAGGCGACGGTGAAGACGACGAGGCCGGCGAGGAAGACGCGGCGGCGGCCGAGCAGGTCGCCGAGGCGGCCGGCGAGGAGGAGCAGGCCGCCGAAGGTGATGAGGTAGGCGTTGACGACCCAGGCGAGGCTCGAGTTCGTGAAGCCGAGATCGTCCTGGACGGCGGGGAGCGCGACGTTCACGACGGTGCCGTCGAGGATGATCATGAGCATCCCGGTGCAGAGGATCACGAGCGCGATCCAGCGGGAGCGCTCCGCGGCGGGAGCGGGGGAGGGGGAGAGCATTCGCGGAACCGTAGCAAATGGTTCCGTACGGAATGATTTCGTTGTGAACGACCGGTTACGCGCGCGGCTGGCGGCGGCGCAGCGGGGTGCAGCCCGCCGGCTCGGCGAGCGTCGTGCGCACGAGCTGCGACAGCCCGTCGAGGAACGCGCGGCGCTGGGACTCGTCGAGCTCCGCGAGCACGGCGGCCTGGGTCTCCTCGACGACCCGCCGGGCCCGGTCCGCGGTGCGGGCCCCCTCCGCGGTCACGGCGATCACGCGGGCGCGCCGGTCGTGCGCCGCGGGCCGGCGCTCGGCGAGCCCGAGCTGCTCGAGCTCGTCCATCGTCGAGACCATCGTGGTCTTGTCGAGCCCGACCGCCTCGGCGAGCTCGCTCTGGTTCCACTCGCGGGCGCGGGCGGTCTGCAGCACGTGCAGCGCGCGGGGGGAGATCCCCACGTCGCGCATCGCGACGGCCAGCTGGTGGGCGAGGGCGAAGTGCGCCTGCGAGAGCAGCCAGCCGAGGTCGGAGACGAGGCAGCCGGGGCGGCCGGCGTCGTCCACGTCGGCGCCGAGGTCGGTGTCCGTGGTGGCCGTGCCCATGCACGGAGGGTACAGGCGGCCCGGGGCGTCCCGGAACGACGAGAGCCCCGGACCAGATGGACCCGGGGCTCGTCCCAGTGCGCCGGAGAGGACTCGAACCTCCACGATCTTGCGATCACCAGCCCCTCAAGCTGGCGCGTCTACCAATTCCGCCACCGGCGCGGGTGGGGGTCGCGCAGTATGCCAGAGGCCGCGCGGCCGCGTCGTGTCGCCGGGGTCTGCAGGGTTCCGCCTGCACCCGGGTTGATTCCGTCGGGAGCGCGCGCTACGGTGCGAACACGTGTTCGACGCAGTGACATCAGGCCAAGGAGCCCCTCGCATGGACCTCACCAAGCGCCAGCAGGAGATCTTCGACTTCATCAAGCGCTACTCGGCGAAGTACGGGTACCCGCCCACGGTCCGCGACATCGGCAAGGCCGTCGGCCTGGCCTCGTCCTCGACGGTCCACGCCCACCTGGCGAACCTCGAGAAGCTCGGGCTGCTGCGCCGCGACCCGTCCAAGCCGCGCGCGATCGAGCTGCTCGACCGCGTGGGCGAGCGCGTCGGCGAGTCGGTGCAGGAGGCGGTCGACAACGTCAAGAGCCTCGTGCGGCCCGGCCTGCCGGTCGTCGGCTCCGTCGCCGCCGGTCAGCCGATCCTCGCCGAGGAGAACATCGAGGAGTACGTCAACGTCCCGGCGGCCGCCGGCGGCGAGCAGGGCGAGTACGTCCTGAAGGTCCGCGGGGAGTCGATGATCGACGCGGGCATCCTCGAGGGCGACTTCGTCGTCGTCCGCCCGCAGGAGACCGCCAACGACGGCGAGATCGTCGTCGCGCTCGTCGGCGAGGAGGCGACGGTCAAGCGGTTCTTCCGCGAGCCCGACCACGTGCGTCTCCAGCCGGAGAACCGCACGATGGAGCCGATCCGCAGCAAGGATGTCAAGGTCATGGGCCGGGTCGTCGGTCTCTTCCGGAGCGTCTGACCATGTACTCCACCCTGAGCTTCGACACGCTCACCACCCTGCCGGAGACGCCCGCGGTGGGCGTCCAGTCGCTCGACGAGCTCCTCGTCGACGCCTGGGAGGGCCTGGTCGCCCACCGCACCGTCTCCTGCCCGGTCTGCGCCGGGGCGCTGCGGCCCCGGTACGGGGCCGAGATCGGCGTCGTCGCCGGCGGCCGCTGCGCCGACTGCGACACGACGGTCAGCTGAGCGGGCGCCGCCCGCGCTCACGCCGCGGCGGCGAGCGCCGCGGCGAACAGCCAGACCAGGTGGAAGCTCTGGTCGATCGCCATCCACAGCGGCGAGCCGAACGGCGTCGAGGTCTTCTTCACCCGCGCCACCCACCGCACGAGCAGTCGCCCGTCGTCCTGCACCAGATGCGTGCCGAGGACGAGCACGCCGACGAGCGCGACGTGCAGGGCGTCGGTCTCCGTGCCGACCCAGACCAGCGCGGCCACCATCGGCAGGGCGTAGGTCGCGATGTGGGTGAGCAGCGCGCGGCGCGCCACCGGATCGCGGCCCAGGCCGCCCGGCTTGCGCGTGGCCTGGAACTCCGTCTGCAGCAGGAAGTCGCCGGCGCAGTGGCAGACGACGAGCACGAGGAAGACCTCCGACCAGACCATCCCCGCGACCGTACCCGTCCGGCCGGGGTCGACGCGCCACGGTGTGCCGAACACCACAGTGCCGGACGCGCCTGGACCGGCGGTCGGCGCGCTTGCTGCACGCGGTCGAGCACGAGCCGCGGCCCGCGCGCGTTGGCGCTCCCATGCGCGCACGCACCACGTTCGGCGGCCTCCTGCTGCTCGCCGCGGCCCTGCCCGGCACCGCCGCCGCCCACGATGGCACGGTCGCCACGACGACCCTCGCCGCGCGCGCGTACGTCGAGGAGCAGGCGACCCCCGAGGGTCCGATGCGGCTCGCGGTCGGCGAGCACCGCTTCTGGTTCGGCGGCCAGATCGCGGCGGGCTCCGTCGCCGCCCCCGACCTCTGCGACCTGACCGTGCCGTGCCCGCGGTGGACGCTCGAGCTGCCCGCCGGCGGCCACCGGCTGCGGGTCGCGATCGACACGCCCTCGCGCGAGGACGCCTTCACGGTCCAGGTGCTCGACGCCGGCGGGCGGACCGTCGCGACCGGTACCGCCCGCAACCAGTTCAACGGCGAGGCGTTCCTCGCCCGGCCGCCGGCCGGCCGCTACGTCGTGCGGGTCGTGCCGGAGCAGGTCAGCGCCGCGTTCTTCCGGCTGCGGGCCAAGCTCGAAGCGGCCCCGACCGTCCCCGCCGACCCCAAGCGCGAGCTGCTCCCGAACCTCAAGGCGGTCCCGCCCTACGAGTTCACGTTCACCGCCCCGCTGAACCCCGCCAACGGCCTGTACCCGCCGGACACGGTGAACCCGCCCGTGTCCGTGCTCGGCGCCGAGCCGGTCTCCTGCGCGCCGGACGAGCTGGCGCCCGTCGCGCTCGGCGGGCAGGGCGCGCACGACTGCCTGCGGCTGACCAGCGGCCCGATCAACGTCGGCGAGGGGCCGTTCGTCAAGCGCTTCTTCCTCGCCCGCGACCTCGCCGACGGGGTCGTCGAGCCCGCGACCCTCCGCGGCCCGGCGAGCCAGACGATCTACCACGCCGACGGCAGCACCTCGACGCGGCCCGCCGGCCACTACTCCTTCCACACCACACACGCGCACTTCCACGACGAGGGCATCCTCACCTACGAGCTGCTGCGCGTCGAGGCGGACGGCACCACCCTGACCCCGGCCGGGGCCGGCACGAAGTCGGGCTTCTGCCCGGCCGACCAGCTGTTCGGCGAGTGGCGCCGGTTCGCGCAGGACCCGACCGGCACCTTCAGCGAGGGCGACTCCGCCACCGGCTCCTGCTTCTCCCCGAGCGACGGGACCTTCGCGCTGACCCGCGGCTGGGGGGACGTCTACCGCTGGCAGCGGCCCGGGCAGTTCGTCGAGTGGCGCGGCAACGGCGACGGCCGCTACGTCGTGCGGACCACCGTCGACAAGGGTGACGTCACCCGCGAGAGCGACGAGACCGACAACAGCTCCTACGCCCTGATCCGGGTGGTCGGGCGTCGCGTCGAGACGCTCGAGCGCGGCCAGGGGACGAGCCACCTCGACCCCCGCAAGGAGGTCTTCACCGGCTACGGGCCCGCCTCGCAGGACCCGGTCGGCGGCGAGCTCCCCGCCACCGCGTCCGTCGACCGGGTCGCCCCGCGGATCGCCGGCCTGCGGCTGCTGCGCGGCCGCGGGCGTGGCGCGCGCGGCGGCACCCTCGTGCTGCGCCTCAGCGAGCCCGCGACGGTCACCGTGACGCTGGCCCGCCGCGACGGACGGCGGCTGCGGCGCGTCGGCACCATGCGGTTCCCGGGCCGGGCCGGACTCCAGCGCCGCCGGCTCAGCGCGCCGATGCGCCGCGCGCTCGCCCGGCCCGGCGTGCTGGTCCTGGGGGTCGTCGCCCGCGACGCGGCGCAGAACCGCCGCGCGGCCCGGCCGCTGACCGTGCGGGTGCGCTGAGCCGGCCGTGCGGCGTCGCGTCGGCGCCCCGCGAGCGCTACCGTGCCGCGTGCACGTCAGGCAACCGCGGAGGTGCGTCGGGGGCAGCGAGCCGACCGTCCGGTCGGCGGACGCCCCGCTTCACCGTCGAGGAAAGTCCGGACATCACAGGGCGCGGTGGTCGGGAAGCCGACCCGGGGAAACCCGCGGGACAGTGCCACAGAAACACACCGCCGATGGCGTCGCGCGTCCGCGCGGGGCGCACAGGCAAGGGTGAAATGGTGCGGTAAGAGCGCACCGGCGCCGTGGTGACACGGCGGCCAGGCAAACCCCACCGGATGCAAGACCGAGCAGGACCGCTCGCAGGCTGCCCGCCGAGGTCCAGGTAGGTCGCACAGATGGATGGTTGCTCAACGACAGAATCCGGCTTATCGACGTGCTACGGGAAGGCCCCGCTCCGGCGGGGCCTTCCTATGTCTGGCTACGGCCCGAGCTCGATCACCTGCTCCCAGGTGCCGCGGTCGAAGAACGGCAGGTCCGGGGCCGAGCCGGCGCCCTGGGCGCCGACGTCGTAGAGCTTGCGCGGGTCCCGCCACGCCGACGCGTCCGCGGTGCCGAACCGCTCGGCCAGCGCGCCGTGCGCGGCCGCCGCGGCGGTCCGCAGCTCGGCGGGCTTCAGCGTCCGCAGCGCGTACGCGGCGCCCGGGGAGATGTCGTACTCGTGGCTGCGGCTCGGCGTGCCGTCGAACCGCTTCACGCCGTCGCCGAGGCGGCCGAGCGCGATCGCCGCCGCGCGGCGCTTGAGCTCCAGCCAGGTCGCCACGCCCGGGTCGATCGTTCCGCGGGCGTCGGTGCGCACGTAGTCGCCGTCCCAGCGCAGGATCGTGTCGAGCACGACCTTCGCGTCACCGGTCGCGCCGCGCGCCGCGGCACGCAGCCGCGTGCGCGTCACCGCGAGCACCCGCTGCTGCGCGGTGCTGCCCGCGCGCTGCACGGTCGCCTTCGCGGCCTCGAAGTCCGGGGCGCGGTGCAGGCGCCGCACGAGATCCATGAGGAACGAGCCGCGGTGGAAGGCGCCGCTGACGCGCTCGGGGGACTCGCCGTCGCCGTTGGTCCAGCTGCGGGTCGGCACGTTGTTCCAGTTCGCCAGCCAGCCCTGCTTCGGGTTGATCACCCGCGGCGTCCTCGTGCGGTCGACGAGGCCGGGCCACTCCGCCTCCCCGGTCCCCGGGTAGGGCAGCCGGTCGTCCCAGCCCTTCGGGCGCTGCTGGAACAGGCCCGGGTGCCAGTAGCCGATGTTCCCCTGGGAGTCCGCGGCCATGACGTTCTCGTTCCACGTCACGAGGTTCATCGCGCGGTCGACGTCGCGGATCGACGCCGCGTCGTTGAGCGCGACGATCCCCTCGAGCGTCTCGACGTCCCGCATCCAGATCGCGTAGCGGCGCGCGTAGGCGACGTCGCCCTCGCGGTGCTGGACCGGCCCGTGGACCGTCCGGCAGATCCGCTCGGTCCGCTGCCCGGCCTCCGGCAGCCCGCCGCCGAGCACCGCGGCCGCGAGGTTCTTGAACTGGAAGGTCTCGTCGCGGCACTCCATCTGCCGCTCCTGGCCCTTGTAGATGTACGTCTCGGGCTTGCCCGGCACGAGCTTCTCGGCGTACAGGTCGTCCTCGTCGCTGAGCCCGGACGTGAAGCCCCAGGCGACCTTGCCGTTGTGGCCGATCCCGATCACGGGGATGCCCGGGGCGGTGACGCCGCGCAGGTCGTGGCCCGGCCAGTGCACCTCGACCTCGACGAACAGCTCAGGGGTCGAGAAGCCCAGCTGCGGCCCGTTGAAGAGGAACGCGTGCCCGTCCTTGCGGCGCACGGCGAACATGTACGAGCCGCCCGTGCGCCCGATCCGGCCGGGCGCGAGGCCCGCCTTGCGGGCGGGGGCGGCGGCCGCGACGGCGCTCGGACGGGGAAGAGTCTGCGCGAACGCCGCCGACCGCTTGAGCGCGTCGCGCTCCTCGCGGGCGGTGCGCGCGCGGCCCTGCGAGAAGTCGGCGTCGGCGGCCGGGATCGTCGGCCGGCGGCCGGTCGTGCGCAGCGGCAGCAGCTGCTGCAGGGCCCGGACCCCCGACTGCTGCACGGTGCGGAGGTTGGCGAGCTCGTTGCCGTCCCCGGACGGGACCGTGCGGGCGAGGAAGATGCCGACGGCGATCGAGTCGTCGACGGTCCACGGGGTCGGGAGCGTCGCGGTCGCAACGTACTCCGCGGGGAGGTCCGCGGGGGAGAGCCGCACGCGGTCGATCCAGGCGTTGATGCCGTCGCGGTAGGCGAGGATGCGCGTCTTGAGCCGCGGGCTGAGCCGCTCGTACATCCGCTGCCGCTCGGACTCGGTGTAGTAGTCGCGCCGCGACACGAGGTCGTCCGCGAGCGCCCCGGAGCCGGTCAGCTCCGCCAGGCGGCCCTTCGTCGCGTGGCGGAACGCCTCGAGCTGGAACAGCCGGTCCTGGGCGATCGCGTACCCGGCGCCGAACCACGCGTCCGCCTCGTTGCCCGCGCGCACCGCGGGCACGCCGGCCGCGTCCCGCGCGATCGTCACCCCGGGCCGCGGGGTCTCCACGGCGCCGACCGGCCGGTCGATCTGGAACAGCAGCGGCTTGCGCCGGAAGTCGATGTACATCTGGTTCTGGTCGTAGAGGTGCGGCGATCCCGTCCCGCTCGTCAGACCCGCCAGCGACACGAACCCGCTCTGCCCCGGGGGCAGCACGCCCTCGGCCTGCAGCACGCCGGCGGCGGCGGCGCTCGCCGCCAGGCCCGACGCCAGCACCGTGACGGTCGCCGCGAGCGCGGCGCGACCCCTGCTCCCTCGTCCCATGAACGCGAGCGTACAGGCAACGGCCGTCGGTGCCGTCGTGCCGCTTCACACGGTGGACACCGCCCGCGCGGGGCGGGCCGTAGCATCGCCGCCATGCGCTTCGGCCTCCTGCACGAGCACCCGCTGCCCCGTCCCTGGACCCCCGGGGACGAGGGACGCCTGCTGCGCGAGGGCCTCGACCGGATCGCGCTGGCGGACCGGCTCGGCCTGCACCGCGTCTGGGTGGCCGAGCACCACTTCCAGGAGGAGCGCTCCCACGGGGCCGGGGCGCTCGCGGTGCTCGGGGCGGCCGCGCAGCGGACCGCGCGGCTGCGGCTCGGCTGGGGGCCGGTGACGCTGGCCTCGTCGATCCGCCATCCGGCCGTCCTGGCCGCCGGGCTCGCGACGCTCGAGGCGCTCGGCGACGGTCGCGTGGACCTCGCCGCCGCGCCCGCGGCCGTCGGCGCCGAGGTCGGGGGCTTCGGGGTCGACCGCGCGACCGCCACGCCCGACTGGGTCGAGCAGCTGCGCACGACCGCGCGGCTGCTGGCCCCGGAGCCGTTCAGCGGCGCCGACGGGCGCCACGTGCGGATGCCGCCGCGAGCCCTGGTGCCCGCCGGGTCCCGGAGCCCGGATCCCGGACTGTGGATGGCCTGCGCCCGCCCCGAGGACGTGCGCGTGGCCGGCGAGCTCGGCCTCGGGGTCCTCGCCCAGTGGCTCCCGGAGCCCGAGGAGGCGGCCGAGTGGGTCGCCGAGCACCGGGCGGTGCTGCGGTCGGAGCGGTGCGTGCCGGCGGGTGCCGCGATCACGGCGGGGTTCGCGGTCGTCCTGCCCGCCCACGTCCACGCCGACGAGCGGACCGCGATCGACCGCGGGATCGACGGCGCCCACTTCCACGCGTACGCGCGCGAGCACTACGAGACCTTCGGCGACCACCGTCCCGGCAGCACCGACGTGTGGGACGCGTTCTCCCGGCACCGCGAGGACGTCGGCTTCGCCCGCTCGATCGTCGTGGCCGACGGCGCGCCGCTGCCGGTGAAGCTGCTGCGCGACGGGCGCGCCTCCCTGCGGGGGGCGGTCGGGACGCCCGGGCAGGTGGTCGAGCTCGCCCGGCGCTACGCGGACGCGGGCGTGGACGAGCTCGTGCTCGTGCTCGACGGCGGGCGCACCGCCCACGAGCACGCGGTCGCCTCGCTGGAGCTGCTCGCCGCCGAGGTGCTCCCGGCCTTCGCCGCCGATCCCGCCCCGGCGGACGGGCTGACGGCGGCCGAGCGCGACGCGGCGCTCGCGCGGCGTCGCCCGGGCCCGCCGCTGGACCCCGGGTACGCGTTCGGCCCGATGGACGACGGTCCGGTCGCCGAGGGGCCGGGCGGCGACGCCGGCCCGGCCGCGCCCGGTGCCGCGGGCGACGCGGCCGGGTCGGGGGCGGCCGCGGCCGGGCGGGGGGCGGCCGGCGTGCAGGTGCTCCGCGCGATCGCGCAGGCACGCGGCGCGCAGGCGTTCCGGACCTTCGTGCGCCGCAGCGACGATCGTCGCCTGGAGCGCACGATCGGCTCGGCCCGGGGGCTCGCCGCGGTGTTCGCCACGATGGCCGCGCGCTTCGAGCCCGACGCGGCGGCGGGCTTCACCGGCGACCTGCGCTACGAGCTGCGCGGCGCCGACGGGGTCGTGCGGACGTGGACGGTCAGCTGCCGGCTCGACGGTGCCACCGCGCACCGCGACGCCCGCCCCGATCCCGCGGTGACGATCAAGCTCGGTCTCGCCGACTTCGTGCGGCTCGCGGCGGGCGAGCTCGACCCGGGCAAGGCGCTGCTGACCGGGCGGCTGGACCTCGAGGGGGACTTCGCGGTCGCGACCCGGCTGGGGGAGATGTTCGGCGAGGTCTGACCCCGTCGGACGGCGCGCTGCCGTCCGACGATCATGCGAACATGTGTTCCCATGATCGTCGCCGTCCTGTTGCCCCGCCTGGAGCTCACCGTCGCCGTCGGCGGGCGCGCCGCCCTGCTGGAGGGGCCCGCCGCCCTGGCGCCCGAGCCTGGCCGCGAGCAGCAGGTCGGGGAGGTCTCCGCGGCCGCCGAGGTCTTCGGCATCCATCCGGGCATGCGCCTGGGGGAGGCGCTCTCGCGGTGTCCCGGGCTCGCGCTCGTGCCGCCCGATCCGCTCGGGGTGGCCGACGCCTGGGAGGCGGCGCTGGCCGCGCTGGAGGACGTCGGTGCCGCGGTCGAGGTGCAGGCGCCGGGGCTCGTCTGCTTCGACGGGGCCGCGCTGCGCCGGCTCCACGGGGGCGACGGCCGGGAGGACCCGGCGGCCCGGCTGCGCGGGCGCCTCGCGGGGCGCCGGCAGCCACCGGGGTGGCTGGACGGCGTCGTCGCCGCGACGCGCGCAGCGGTCGGCCGCCCGGCCCGCATCGGGGCCGGCCCGTCGCGGTTCTGCGCGGTCGCGGGGGCGGTGCGCGCGCGGTCGCGCCGGGCGGAGATCGTCGCGGGCGCGGAGGACCTGGTGGCCGCGCCCGTCGCCCTGCTGCGCCGCGACCCGGCGTGCGCCGGGCTCGTCGAGCCGCTCGAGCGGCTGGGGATCACGACCCTCGGGCAGGTCGCGGCGCTGCCCCGCGCGTCGCTGGCCGACCGCTTCGGCCCTCCGGGGCTCCGCGCCCGGGAGCTCGCGGTCGGGGTCGACACCCCGCTGCGTCCGCGGACCGCGGGCGAGGAGCTCCAGGAGACGCTCGACCTGCCCGAGGCCGCGTCGGGTGCGCAGCTCGGCCGCGCGCTGGAGCTGCTCGTCGACCGGCTGCTCGCCCGGCGTGAGCGGCGCGGCCGGGCGCTGCGCGCGGTGGTGCTCGGGGCCCGCCTGGTCGAGGGCGGCACCTGGCGCTCGCGGGTCGTCTTCCGCGAGCCGCTCGCCGATCCGCGGCGGATGCTGCTCGTGCTCACCGGGCGGCTTGCGACGTTGCCCGCCCCGGCGGAGTCGGTGCGGCTCTCGGTCGAGCGCTTCGGGCCCGCCGCCGCCCCCGACACCGCGCTGTTCGACGACGCCCGCGCGGCCCGCGCCGCGCGCCTGCGCGAGGCGGTCCGGCAGGCGCGCGCGGCGGCCGGACCGGACGCGGCGCTGCGGGTCCTCACCGTCGACCCGGACTCGCGCGTGCCCGAGCGCCGCGCGGTCCTGACCCCCTTCGAGGTATGAGCGCCACGGGGCGCAGCGCCCGGCGGCTCGGCGCGCCGGTCGCGGCCCGGGTGCAGGCCGACCGGGCGACCGGCCGACCCCAGCGCATCGACGGTCGCGCGGTCGAGGCGGTGCGCGAGTCCTGGCTGGTGGAGGACCGCTGGTGGACGACGACGCCGCTGCGTCGGCGCTACTGGGAGGTCGTGACCGCCTGCGGGCGGGACCTCGTCGTCTTCCGCGACCTCCACGACGGCCGCTGGTGGCGGCAGCGGTGACCCGTGACGGGGATCGGCACGGATCCGATGCGCAATCGGCACAGCTGCGTCTTTCGCCGTGACCCGCGCCGCGGCACGGTGGGCCGATGCCCCTCCCGCTCCGCGACGACACCGGCCAGGCCTCCCTGGACTACCTCACCGTCCTCGCCGTCGTGGCCGCCGGTCTCGTCCTCGCGGTCGGGGTCGCGACCGCGCACGGGCGTGCGATCGCGGTCTCCGTCACCACCCAGATGGCGCGGGCGCTGTGCATCGTCACCGGCGGCGACTGCTACCGCGACCGCACGCCGTGCGTGGTCGACGCGCGCGAGAAGCGCCTGTCGGGCTCGGTCAGCCTCGCCCTCGTGCGGATCGGCAAGGACCAGCTCGCGATCGTCGAGGAGCGTTCCGACGGGCGCTTCGACGTGACGATCGTCGACGGGTGGGACCCCGGGCTGGAGGGCGGGCTGGGCGGCTCGCTGCGGATCCCGAAGACCGGCATCGCGATCGACGGCGAGCTGCGCGCGGCGGCGCTCGCGCACCTGCGCAAGGGGCGGACCTGGACGGTCGACTCCGCCGCGGAGGCCAAGCGCCTCGTCGACCGGGCGTCGGGGGTCAAGGCGGCGCTGCTGCCCGAGATCCTGCACGACTCCTCCGCCCGCGACCCCGACATCACGTTCGACGAACGGGGCTGGTCGCTCAGCGTCGGGGCGTCCGCCGAGCTCGGGCAGGACTCGGCGGAGCTCGAGTTCCGCCCCGAGGACTTCGACGGCGCGCGGCGCGACCGGCGCACCGGGCACGTCACCCACTACCTGCGGCGCGCGCAGCGTCTCGGGGCGTCCCTGTCGATCACCCGGCCGGACGGCAGCTACGGCGGCGACGTCGCCCGCGAGGCGGGGCACGTCTGGGCGATCGAGGTCGACGAGCGCGGCCGGCCCGTCGACCTCCTGATCATCGAGACCGACGAGATCCGCGGGAGCGCGAGCCTGCCGCCGGGGGTCGCCGAGGTCGCCGGACGGCTGGGGCTCCCGAGCGAGATCGGACAGCGCTACGAGGTCGAGGAGCACCTCGACCTCACCGACCCGGCGAACCTGCGGGCCGCGATGGCGTTCATCCGCGGGGTGGTCGGGCCGTTCAACGGCGTCAGCCCCGGATCGGGCCGCGTCTCGGTCGCCGCCGCCCTGCGCGAGCGGCTCGACCGCCACGGCACGAAGCACCTGCGCTCCTACACCACCGACGAGGAGTCCGACGGGGGCGGCGGCACCCTCGCGGCCGGCCTCAAGTTCGGCGCGGGCTACGAGACGTCGACCCACACGTCGACGCTCGTCGGGGCGCTGACCCGGGGACCGGGGGGCATCTGGCGGGAGCGGGCCGACTGTCTCACGCGCTGACCCCGTCCGGCCGGTGTGCGAACATGTGTTCGTGTCGTACGTCGAGCTCCACGCCCACTCGGGCTTCTCCTTCCTCGACGGCACGTCGCAGCCCGAGGAGCTCGTGGTGGCCGCGCTGGAGCGCGGCTACGAGGCGGTCGCGCTCACCGACCACGACACGGTCTCCGGCTCGATGGAGTTCGCGCAGGCCGCGAAGGCGCTGGGGCTGCGCGCCCTGCACGGGGCGGAGATCTCGCTCGACGACGGGCGGCACCTGACCCTTCTCGTCCGCGACGCCCGCGGCTGGCGCAGCCTCTGCCATCTCCTCACCCGCGCGCACGCGCACACGCGGGAGGGCGCCGGTGCCGACCGGCGCATTGCGCGCCCACCCGCCGCCACGCTGCAGGACGTCCTGGACCACGCCGAGGGGCTCGTGTGCCTGAGCGGCTGCGCGCGCCACGGGGTCCGGGACGAGCCGACGCTGCGCACCCTGCGGGAGGCGTACGGCCCGGAGGGGCTGCGTGTCGAGCTCCAGCGGCCGTTCGCCCGCCACGACCGCGCGCGCAACCGCGGGCTCGAGTCGCTCGCCCGCCGGCTCGAGCTGCGCTGCGTCGCCACCGGCGACGTGCACGCGCACACGCGCGAGCGCGCGCGCCTGCAGGACGTGTTCGTGGCCATCCGCGAGCACGCGACGCTCGACGCCTCCGAGCCCGTGCGCCGTGGCAACCATACGCACGTGCTGGCCTCGCCGCAGGCGATGGCGCGCCGCTTCGCCGACCACCCGGAAGCGGTCGCCGAGACCGTGCGGCTGGCCGACGAGCTGCGCTTCGACCTCACCCAGGACCTCGGCTACCGCTACCCCGGCTCCGACGACCGCGACGCCCGCCGCCGGCTCGCCGCGGTCTGCCACGCGCGCTTCGACGAGCGCTACCCGCCCGCCGACCGGGCGCTGCGCGAGCGGGCGGCCGCCCGCCTGGAGGAGGAGCTCGGCCTGATCGACCGGCTGGGCCTCTCCGGCTTCTTCCTGCTGCACCACGAGCTGCTCGAGCTCGCCCAGGAGGTCGCGCTGGAGGTCCGTGGTCCGGCGTCCGCGCGGGCGCTGCTGCCGCCGGGGCGCGGTCGCGGGTCGAGCGTCAGCTCGATCGTGTGTCACCTCACCGGCCTCTCCCACATCGACCCGGTGAAGAACGAGCTGTTCCTCGGCCGCTTCCTCAACGAGGAGATCACGTCGCTGCCCGACATCGACCTCGACTTCCCGCGCGACGTGCGCGCCCGGCTCATCCCGCGGATCCACGAGCGCTACGGGCACCGCCACTCCGCGCTGGTCGCCGCCTTCCCGACCTACCGCGCGCGCGGGGCGATCCGCGAGATCGGCAAGGCGCTCGGCCTGCCGCCGGGGGAGATCGAGCGGGTCGCGCGCTCGGCGGAGGGCTGGGGGATCGGCAACGTCGAGCGCGACGTCGGCCAGGTGATCGGCGAGGAGCGCATGGCAGAGGGGGCCGACGGCGCCCCGGGCCGCTGGCGCTGGCTGGTGGAGCTCGCCCACGAGGCCTACGGGCTGCCCCGGCACCTGAGCCAGCACTCCGGCGGCATGATCGTCGCGACCCGGCCGCTCGTCGACTGCTGCCCGGTCGTGCCCGCCGCGATGGAGGGGCGCCAGATGGTCATGTGGGACAAGGACTCCTGCGCCGACGCGGGCTTCCTGAAGATCGACCTGCTCGGGCTCGGGATGCTCTCGGCGGTCGAGCGCTGCGTCGACCACATCGCCGACCGGCACGGGATCACCGTCGACCTCTCGCGGATCCCGTTCGACGACCCCGAGACCTACGGGGCGATCCAGCGGGGGGAGACCACCGGGGTCTTCCAGATCGAGAGCCGCGCGCAGATGGCGTCGCTGCTGCGCACCCGTCCCGCGACGCTCGACGACCTCACGATCCAGGTCGCGATCGTCCGTCCCGGACCGATCCAGGGCGGCGCGGTCAACCCGTACATCGAGCGGCGGCAGCGGCGGCGCGTCGACCCCGACTACCCGATCCCCTACGAGCATCCGTCGCTGGAGCCGGTCCTGAAGGACACGCTCGGCACGATCATCTTCCAGGACCAGGTGATCGAGGTCGCGATGGCGTTCGCGGGCTTCACGCCCGGCGAGGCGGAGGGGCTGCGCCGGGCGATGAGCCGCAAGCGCTCGGAGGCGGCGATCCGCGCGTACCACGAGCGGTTCGTGCAGGGCGCGATGCGCGAGCACGGGGTGGACGAGGCGGCCGCCCAGCGGGTCTACGACATGATCGTCGGGTTCTCCGGCTTCGGCTTCCCCAAGGCGCACGGGGCGGCGTTCGGCCTGCTGGCCTACCAGTCGACCTGGCTGCGGGTCCACCATGCGCCCGAGTTCCTCTGCGCCCTGCTCGACGAGCAGCCGATGGGCTTCTACCCGCCCGACGCGCTCGTCCACGAGGCGCAGCGCCGTGGCATCCCGGTGCTCCCGCCCGACGTCAACGCCAGCGCCGTCGGCTGCACGGTCGTCGACCTCGACCGGGACGCGGCCCGTCGCGCGCTCGAGGGCCGCGAGCCCGAGCAGGACGGTGCGCAGGTCGCGGCCGTGCGGATCGGGCTCGGCTACGTGCTCGGGGTCCGCGCCGACGACGTCGCGGAGATCGTGGCCGCCCGCGAGTCCGCGGGACCGTTCCGGTCAACCGGGGATCTCGCCTCGCGGGCCGGTGCGGGCCGCCCGGCGCTCGAGCAGCTCGCCTGGTCGGGCGCCTGTGACGCGCTCCTGCGCACCGAGGTGGCCTCACCCGGCCACCGCCGACGCGCCGCGTTGTGGCGGTTCGGCATCGTGGCGCCCGGGCGCGCGCACGGCCGGGACGGCACCCAGCTCGCGCTGCCGCTGGACGCCCCCGACGCCCCGGACCTGCCCGGCCTGCGGGCGTGGGACGCGATGATCGCCGACTACGCCACGACGGGCCTGACGACCGCCGCCCACCCGATCGGCCTGCTGCGCGACGAGCTCGACCGGCGGGGTGCTGTGTCCAGCGCCGCCCTCGCCGGGCTGCGCCACGGCCGGTCGGTCCGCGTGGGGGGCCTGGTCGTCGCCCGCCAGCGGCCCGGGACCGCCAGCGGCATCGTGTTCATGCTGCTGGAGGACGAGGGCGGCACCGTCAACCTCGTGGTGCCGGCCGCGGTCTACGAGCAGCATCGCCTGATCGTGCGGACCGAGCCGCTCGTCATCGCCGAGGGCGTGCTCGAGCGCCATCCGGCCGCGGGCGGCGGCATCAACGTGCTCGTCCGGCGGCTCGTGCCGCTGGAGGCGCCCGACGACCGGCCGCTCGCGGAGATCCGCTCGCTGGCCGAGGTGCACGACTTCTCGTCGCTGGACGAGCGCGAGCTCGCCCGCCGCGCCGGCGAGCAGCAGCCGGCGGCCACCGGCACCGACGGGGCCGCCTCGGGGTTCCGTGCGGTCGCCCCGCCGGTCATGAGCTTCGCGCAGGGGCGCCGCCGCTGACACGTCTGCCGTCCCGATCTATATCTTTCCGGCCGTGGTCGCTACCGCTGCTCTCATCATCGCGTTCGTCGTCGTCGCCGGGGCCGTCGTCCTGGTCGCCATGAGTGGGGGTCCCGGCAAGGCCCGGGAGAAGCTCCTGCACCGCCAGAGCAACTCCGCCAACCGCGGCAGTGGGCTCGCCATCACGATCGTCATCGCGCTGTTCGGCATCGCGATCCCGGCGGTCGCGATGGTCGGCAACAACGACAAGAAGGAGGCGAAGGGCGGCGTCGAGCTGACCTCCGCCCAGAAGAACGGCCGCGAGGTCTTCGCGCAGCTCTGCTCGACCTGCCACTCGCTGAGCGCGTCCAACGCGGTCGGTCGCGTCGGGCCGAACCTCGACCAGCTCCGCCCGCCGAAGGAGCTCACGCTCAACGCGATCCAGATGGGTCGTGCGCGTGGTCTCGGCCAGATGCCGTCCGGGCTCGTCGACGGCGAGGACGCCGAGGACGTGGCCGACTACATCGCGGCGGTCGCCGGTCGCTGAGCGACCCGGGCGCCCCGCGACGGCGCCCTCGGACATCACGTCCGACCCGTCGGATAGCATCGCCGGGCATGCAAGATTTCTTGCACATGCAGGCCTTTTCGGGCCTGCTACGATGCCCGGCAGTTCGAAACCGCTCAATCCCCGGACTGCCCGGGGAGCGGGGGACCCAGGATGTGGGGCGAGTCGCCGATCTCGGCGTAGCGCATCTTTCAGCGCGAGCCCGTCAGCTAACCCCGTAGGCCGACGAAAGAGGACACCGAACGCATGTCGCAGCGCGCAGTGGTCGACTGGGGTTCCGAGGATCTGCTCCCGACGAAGGGTCGGCAGATCGACGACTGGACCGCCGGCGACGATCTCGACTTCACCGTCCGCCAGCGCCGTCGCATCACCGGGGACCGCCCGGCCGCGGCCGCGCCCCGTCACCAGCCCGCCGAGCACGACACCCGTCGCACGGTGACCGGCGAGCATCCCGTCCACCGCACCCGGGCCGTGCAGCGCACCGTGATCGTCGAGGGCGACGCCCCGCGCCAGCCCACGCGCGAGCGGGACGAGACCGAGCTGCTGTGGGACGAGCCGCGTCGGGCTCCCGGTCCCGACGGGGAGGACCGCCGCACCGTGGCGATCACCGGTCGCCCCGAGCTGCTCCCCGCGACGCCGCGGCTGCGCGAGGTCGAGCCGCGCCGGCGCGCCACGCGCAGTCCGGTCGACCAGGCGATGTCGCGCCCGGACCGCATCGCGCTCTGGGCCGTGGGTCTCGGCTTCCTGCTGATCCTCATCGCGGCGCTCAGCGGCGGGGCCTAGTCCCCGTCCCGGACGCGGGTGACCGCGTCCGCGCCAGCTCTTCATCTGTGCGTACGTGCCCGCTTCGGCGGGTACTCGTGCGTGGAGCCACAGATCCTTGCGCGAGCAACGTTCTGGGGGTACACTTACGACACGTAAGCGGCTTCATAAAGTGAAGCTAAAGACGTGACGAGCAGCACAAGCAGGACCCGACCCGCCTCTCCCCAAAGGCCGCACATGAAGACAGCGATGAGCAGGTTCCAGATCCACGACGACCTCACGGCACCGGAAGGCTCGATGCCGATCCTCAAGGGCGCGCTCTCGACGGCAGGGCAGCTCCCGAACTTCCTCGGCGTCCTCGCGGGCTCCCCCGCGGCGCTGCGCGGGTACGCGCGGCTGCGCCAGGAGCTCCGGCACGGCACGCTCCCGATCGGCACGCTCGAGCGGCTCGCGCTCGCCGTCGCCGAGCACTACGGCTCCGCGCCCGGCATCGCGATGCACTCGCGCACCGCACGCCAGGCCGGCCTGGGGCTCGACGAGGTCGCGCTGGCGCGCGAGTGGAAGTCCAAGGACGAGCACCAGCAGAAGCTGCTCGACTACGCCCGGGTCCTCGTCGTCGACCGCCAGAAGCCGCCGATGCACCTCCACGAGGAGGCGCGTGAGGACGGCTGGTCCGACGAGCAGCTGCTCGAGGCGATCGCGTTCGTCTCGATGGAGTCCTTCACCGCGATGATCAACGTCGCCGGCGACGTGCCGGTCGACGGCTCCACGGAGAACACCCGGACGCTGCGCGCCGCCTAGCGGCCGCCCCCGGCCCTCGCAGCACCCGCCGCCGCGTGCCATGCCCGGAGAGTCCCCGACCGACCGGGCCGACGCGGCGGCCTGCTGCCCGCACTACCACGAGGCGGTCGAGTTCATCGGGCGCCGCTGGACCGGGGCGATCCTCGAAGTGCTCCTGCGCCACGACGCTCGCCTGCGGTTCAAGGAGCTCTCGCACGCGGTCCCGCAGCTCTCCGACCGCCTGCTCAGCGAGCGCCTGAAGGAGCTCGAGCAGCGCGGCCTCGTCGCCCGCCACGTGGAGCCGGGACCGCCGATCCAGGTCTTCTACGAGCTCACCGCGATGGGTCGCTCGCTCGAGCCGACGGTCGTCGCCCTGAAGGCCTGGGCGCGCGACTGGCTCGCCTGACGGACCCGCCACCGCGTACAAGGGATCCTCGACCGAACGGCGGCCGATGACCGGCTAGGGTGGACCCCTATGCCCGACCAGCCCAAGACCCGTGAGGATGTGAAGGCGCTCGTCCAGGAGCACCGCATCCGCTTCATCCGCCTCTGGTTCACCGACATCCTCGGACAGCTGAAGTCGTTCTCCATCAACTCCGAGGAGCTCGACGACGCCTTCGAGGGCGGGATGGGCTTCGACGGCTCCTCGATCACCGGCTTCAACGCCATCGAGGAGTCGGACATGATCGCCATGCCCGACGCCACGACCTTCTCGATCCTGCCCTGGCGGCCGGAGGAGCAGGGCGTCGCCCGCATGTTCTGCGACGTGCAGACCCCCGAGCGCACGCCCTACGAGGGCGACCCGCGCCACGTCCTGCGCCGCGCCGTCGACCGCGCCAACGCGATGGGCTTCGAGACGTTCAACGTCGGGCCGGAGCTCGAGTACTTCCTGTTCAAGGACAAGAACGGCACCGAGGTCCTCGACGAGGGCGGCTACTTCGACCTCACGACGCTCGACGCGGGCTCCGACGTGCGCCGCGAGACCTCCCTGGCGCTCGAGCAGCTCGGCATCAAGGTCGAGTACTCCCACCACGAGGTCGGGCCCTCGCAGCACGAGATCGACATGCGCTACGCGGACGCGCTGAAGATGGCGGACGACTGCATGACGTACCGCATCACCGTGAAGGAGTACGCCATGAAGTACGGGTGGCACGCGACCTTCATGCCCAAGCCGCTGTTCGCCGAGAACGGCTCCGGCATGCACACGCACATGTCGCTGTTCAAGGATGGCCGCAACGCGTTCTTCGACGCCGACGACCCGTACTTCCTCTCCGACGTCGGCAAGGCGTTCATCGCCGGCCAGCTGCGCCACGCGCGCGAGCTCAGCTCGATCTTCGCCCAGTGGGTGAACTCCTACAAGCGGCTCGTCCCGGGCTACGAGGCGCCGGTGTACGTCGCGTGGTCGCGGCGCAACCGCTCCGCGCTCGTGCGCGTGCCGCTCTACCACCCGGGCAAGGAGCAGGCGACGCGGATGGAGCTGCGCTGCCCGGATCCGGCGTGCAACCCGTACCTGACGTTCGCGGCGCTGCTGCACGCGGGCCTCGAGGGCATCGAAAAGGGCTACGAGCTGCCCGAGCCGATGGAGAAGAACCTCTACCACCTGTCGCCCGACGACCGCCGCCGGCTCGGGATCGAGCAGCTCCCCGAGACGCTGGGCGAGGCGATCGAGCTGACCGCCGAGTCCGAACTCGTGCTCCGCACGCTCGGCGAGCACATGTTCAACCGCTACATCGAGATCAAGCGCCAGGAGTGGGAGGACTACCGCGTGCAGGTCACGCAGTGGGAGCTCGACCGCTACCTGCCGGTGCTCTGAGCGCCGGGGACGGCCCCGCGGCGGGCCCGCACGGAGCGGGCCCGCACCACGGCGGGAGGCCTAGCGGAAGACGGTGAAGACCGTCACGCTGGAGCGGTACTGCGGCCGCGTGCTGCGGCTGAACGTGCGCTTGTTGTCGACGTACAGGTCGTACGTGCCGCGGCGCAGCGTGCGCGAGCTGATGCCCGGCAGGCGGCGCTGCTTGGTCGTCAGGCGACCGCAGGGCGCGTCCGCGCGGCCGAGCCGGACGTTGCGCAGCGTCTTGCCGCCGCGGCGGACGTGGACGTAGACGCTCTGCCCCGGCGTGACGCCGGAGACGCGCCAGGTGGTGCGGCCGGTCGGGCGGCCACGGGTCGACGCGAGCGTCACCAGCAGGTTCACGACGTTGAACTGCGCGGTGGCGACCTCGACGCCGTCCTGCGTCGCGGTCAGCGTGAACGGCTGCGGCACGGTCGTGCGCTTGACGACGATCGGCGCGGTCTCGGTGTTCGAGAGCCAGTTGCCGGCCGCGTCGGCGTTGCCGAAGGCGAACAGCTGGTCGGTCTTCACCGTGTAGTTGGAGTTCGGCGCGAACTGCTGGCCGCCGATCAGCATCGGCTGGTTCTCGACGTAGCACGGACGGTCCGTCGCGATGACGGCGGCGCTGGCCGGGCCCGCCATGCCGAGTCCGGCGGCTGCGGCGGCACCGACCGCCAGGAGGGAACGAGAGGTCATGGAGCGCCTTCTAGCCTTTCGCGTGCCGGTTGAACCATGAGAAATCAGTGAGGCGCGCCGCCTCCGTCGCCGCCGCGCGCCAGCGCCGACGGCCACCACACCTTCGGTCCGACGTCCAGGACGAGCGCCGGCACCAGGATCGACCGCACGATGAACGTGTCGAGCAGCACGCCGAACGCGATCGTGAAGCCGATCTCGGTGAGGAACACGAGCGGCAGCACGGCGAGCACCGCGAACGTGCCCGCGAGCACGACGCCCGCGCTCGTGATCACGCCGCCCGTGACGGCCAGGCCGCGCAGCATGCCGTCCCGCGTCCCGTGCGTGAGCGTCTCCTCCCGCACGCGGGCCATCAGGAAGATGTTGTAGTCGACCCCCAGCGCGACGAGGAAGATGAACGCGAACAGGGGGAAGCTCGGGTCCGAGCCGGGGAACCCGAACGCGACGTCGAACACGATCGATGCGACGCCGAGCGCGGCCCCGAAGCTCAGCAGCACGGTCCCCATCAGCAGCAGCGTCGCGGTGACGGCACGCAGCAGCACGAGCAGGATCAGGAAGACGATCACGAGCGTCAACGGGATCAGCAGCGTGGTGTCGTCGGCGCTCGCGTCGCGCAGGTCCTTCTCGACCGCGGTCGGACCGCCCACCACCGCCTGCGGGTCGCCCGCCCGGGCGGCGGCCCGGATGCCGTCGATGCGGTCGAACGCGGTCGTCGAGTACGGGTCGTCCTCGAGGAACGCGGCCAGCAGGGTGCCCTGCTCCCCGGAGAACGGGGTCGGGCGGACGGCGGCGACCCCGGGGGCCTTCGAGACCGACGCGATGACCGCATCGACCTTCGCGGGGTCCCGGACGACGATGTCCGTCGGCGCGCTCTGCCCGGCGGGGAAGCCCTGCTCGACGAGCTTCTGGCCCGCGATCGCCTCGACGTCGTCGCGGAAGCTGTTGCCCTGCGTCAGGCCGGTCGAGAAGTTCAGCAGCCCGAGGCAGAACAGCGCCAGGATCGCGGCGGTGCCGACCCAGATCCGGCGCGGGTTGCGCTCGATGCGCTCGCCGAGCCGGCGCCACGAGCCGTGGGTGGCGTCGGCGCCCTCGTCCCCGAACCGCGGGACGCGCGGCCAGAACGGCTTGCGGCCGACCGCCACGAGCAGGGCGGGGAGGAAGGTCAGCTGCACGAGCATCGCGGTGAGCACGCCGAGCGCGCCGAGCGGGCCGAGGCCGGCGGTGCCGTTGACCTTCGCGAGGATCAGCGCGAAGAGCGCGATCGAGACGGTCGCGGCGGACGCGATGATCGCGGGGCCCGCGGACTTCAGGGCGAGCGCCATGGCCTCGTGCTTGTCCTCGTGTCGCCGGAGCTCCTCGCGGTAGCGGGACACGAGCAGCAGCGCGTAGTCGGTGCCGGCGCCGAGCACGAGGATCGACGTGATCGACGACGACTGGCCGTTGATCGTGACGCCGAGCTCGCTGACCCCGTATCCGAGCCCGCGCGAGACGATCTCGGCGACGATCACGCTGAACAGCGGGAAGAACCAGAAGATCGGGCTGCGGTAGATGATGATCAGGAGGATCAGGACGAGCAGCACCGCGGCGCCCAGGAGCGTGCCGTTGATGTTCTCGAAGACCTTGATCGCGTCCGCGGAGATGCCCGCCGGGCCGGTGACCTTGACCTGCAGGCCGTCGGGACGGTCGCTCGCCTGCTCGTCGCTGACGAGCTCCCGGTAGGCGTCGACCGGGTCGATCAGCGTGTCGGACTCCCCGTCGCCCTCGATCGAGTTGGCGATCAGCGCCGTGGTCCCGTCCTGGGAGAGCTGGAACGGCTCGCGCGCGTCCGGGCCCGTGGGGTTGCCGAACGGCGTCGTGTTGCGGAACTTCAGGGCGTTGAGCTTCTCGACGTCGGAGACGATCGTCGCCTTGTCCTGCGCGGTCAGTCCGTCGGCGCGGCGGTACACGATGACCGTGGGCGCCTGCTCGCCGTCCTGCAGCGACTCGACGGCCTTCAGCGCCGTGGTCGACTCCGCGTCGCCCGGGAGGAACGACGTCGACTCGTTCTTCTCCGCGTCCGCGAACTTGCCGGGCAGGCCGGTGCCCATGACGGCGCCGAGGATCACGATCCAGGTGGCGAGCACGACCCACTTGGAGCGGCGGCCGGCAGGGAAGGCGAGGAAGCGGGTCATCGGGTCACGTCCAGGACGGGTGGGGCGGGTAGCGGTGGCGCGCCAGTCTACGGGCCGGACGCGTTCGTCCGGTTACGGGGTCGTGGCGCGTCGGGATCCTCCCGCGAGGAGCGCCCGCGCGCCAGTCGGGGATCGTCCCTAGGGGACGGCCAGCGCGGCGCGCAGGGCGTCCGGCGTGGTGACCGGGGCACGGCAGGCGAAGCGCTCGCAGACGTACGCGGTCGGGACGCCGTCGACCGCGGGCCGCCCGGCGAGCAGCGGCACGGTCCGGGCGGCCTCGCCGTCGGGGTCGCCGTCGCCGACCGCGAGCACGAGCCCGGGGCGCAGCTGCTCGTGCACGACCGACACGAGCGCGTCCCGCTCCGGGCCGGCGGGGCCGACGATCGCGACCTCGTGCACGGGCGCGACGACGAGCAGCGCCGCGCGCAGCAGGTGCCCGAAGGCGGCGGGATGCTGCGGTGCGATCGCCGCCAGCAGCGCCAGCTGCCCCTCGGCCGCCGCGCGGTAGCGGCGCTCGCCCGTGAGCGCGGCGAGGCGCAGCAGGCCGTGCGCGGCGGCGGACCCGCCCGCGGGCAGGGGCGCGTCCTCGATGTCCTTGCGCCGCGTGACGAGCGGCTCGTGGTCGTCGGCGGTCGAGAAGAAGCCGCCGTGCTCGCGGTCGAGGAACCGCGCGAGCAGCTCGTCGGCGAGCTCGCGCGCGGCGGAGAACCAGCGCGTCTCACCGGTCGCCTCGTAGAGCGTCAGCAGCGCCTCGAGCAGGAACGCGTGGTCCTCCAGGTAGGCCGGGTACCGCGCGGTCCCGCGCGAGAAGGTCCGCAGCAGACGGCCGTCCCCGTCGCGCAGGCGCTCGAGCACGAACGCGGCGGTCTCGCGCGCCGCCTCGAGGTGGTCGGCGCGGCCGAGCACCGCGCCCGAGCGGGCCAGGGCGTCCAGCAGCAGCGCGTTCCACGCGGTCAGCCGCTTGTCGTCGACCCCGGGGCGCGGGCCGGCGTCGCGGGCCTGCAGCAGCCGCGCGCGCACGCGCGCGCGGACCTCCGGCCAGGGCTCCGCGCCGCGCGACTCGAGCACGTTGCGGCCCGCGAGCTCGGGGTGCTCCGGGTCGGAGAAGTTGCCCTCCACGGTGGCGCCGAGCCAGGCGATCGCCTCGTCGCTGGCCGGGTCCCCGTCGAGCGCCGCCTCGAGCTGCTGCAGCGTCCAGACGTAGGAGGCGCCCTCGACGCCGTCCGCGTCCGCGTCGAGCGCCGCGTGGAAGCCGCCGTCCGCGGCGCGCATCTCGCGCAACGCCCAGTCGAGGGTCTCCTCCGCGGTCCGGCGCAGGAGGTCGTCGCCGAGCAGCTGCCAGCCGTGCAGGTAGGCCCGCGCCAGCAGCGCGTTGTCGCTCAGCATCTTCTCGAAGTGCGGCACCGTCCAGCGGGCGTCGACGCTGTACCGGGCGAAGCCGCCGCCGATCTGGTCGTTGATCCCGCCGCCCGCCATCGAGCGCAACGTGTACCCGCTCATCGAGCGCTCGCCCAGCGCCAGCAGCAGCTCGATCACCGGTGCCTGCGGGAACTTCGGGGCGCCGCCCCAGCCGCCGTTGACGCTGTCGAAGCTCTCGCGCAGCCGGTCGACCGCGCCGTCGAGATCCGCGCGCGTCAGCTCCGCCCCGGATGCGCGCAGCCGCGCGCCACCGGAGATCCGCGCGACCATGCGCTCGCCCTGCTCCTCGATCTCGTCGCGGCGCGTCGCCCACGCCTCGGCGAGCACCTCCAGCAGCTGCGTCCACGACGGCATGCCCTGGCGCGGCTCGGGCGGGGAGTAGGTGCCGCCGAAGAACGGCACCTGGTCCGGGGTCAGGAAGACGTTCAGCGGCCAGCCGCCGTGACCGGTCATCGCCTGCACCGCGTCCATGTAGATCGCGTCGAGGTCCGGGCGCTCCTCGCGGTCGACCTTCACGCAGACGAAGTGCTGGTTCATCAGCGCCGCGGTCCGCGGGTCCTCGAAGGACTCGCGTTCCATCACGTGGCACCAGTGGCAGGCGCTGTAGCCGATCGACAGCAGCAGCGGCCGGTCCTCGCGGCGCGCGCGGGCGAGCGCCTCCGGACCCCACGGCAGCCAGTCGACCGGGTTCCCGGCGTGCTGGAGCAGGTAGGGGGACGTCTCGTGCTGCAGCGCGTTGGGCACGTCCGCAGCGTTGCAGACCGGCACCCTCGGCCCGCGTGGACGCGCCAGCGACGGGCCGCGCGCCGCGCCCCGTCGCGTCGCGTCCCGCCGCGTCGCTCAGCGCGCGAGGCCCGCCAGGGGCCGCGCGACCCGTGGCACGGGACCGATCGGACCGGGCCGCCCGGTGAGCCCGTCGGCCGCGCCGGACCGCCGCGCGGCCAGTGCGCGGGACGCCGAGCCGCTGATCCGCTTCCCGCCGAGCGTGCCGCTGATCCGGCCCGACGCGGTGATGCGGACCCGGCCGCGCGCCGCGGCGCTGCCGCTGATCGTGAAGCTCGAGGTGCCGCGGTCGGAGAGGAACCCGGTGACGCGCACGTCGGGCACGTAGGAGACGCGCCGGAAGCGGAAGCCGGTCCGGGTCGCCTCGGCGAAGCCCGCGCGCAGGCCACCCGTGCGCGAGCCGACGCGGATCCCCGTGCCCGCCGCGAGCGCGTCACCGATGAACTGGCGGCGCACGTCGGTGAGCGTCGCCAGCAGGGCGTTGACGGTCCGGGCCGCCTTCGTGCGGCCGCTGACGCGGCTCAGCCGCGTGGGCGGCCGCGAGGTGGGGGAGAACGGGTTGGCGATCGCGGGACAGTCCGCGACCGGCTGCCCGGCGAAGAACGCCTGCACTGCGCGGCCCGCGCAGCCCGCGGGCTCACCGCCGAGCACCGAGTGCCCGGCGAAGGGGACGTTCAGCACGCGCGCCCCGGGGACTTGCTGGGCGACCAGGCGGCCGTTGAGCAGCGGGGTGCGCAGGTCGGTCGAGCCCTCGAGGATGAGCGTCGGGACCGCGGGGAGCGGGCCGGTCGCCGCCGGCGGCGGCGAGGCGACGGGCCAGCTGGCGCAGGGCACCGTCATCTCGCTGCCGAGCGCGACGGCCGGGCTGAACGGGGCGTACGCGGCGGCGGGCAGGCCCGCGATCGCCGCGCGGGCCTGCGCGAGGCGCTGGTCGCGGCCGGCGGCCCGGTCGAACGGGAACAGCGACTCCTCGCAGCGGGTGGCGAGGAACAGCGCGTCGTTGTCCGGCAGCGACGCCTGCTGCGACGCGACGCCGGTCAGCCCTCGCGCCCGCACCGCGAGCCGCGCCAGCGGCGTGCGGTCCCCGTCGAGGTAGGCGCGCAGCGACGCCGGCAGCTCGGCGCGCAGCGCCGGGTTGAGGTCGCCCGCGAGGAGGATGTCGAAGATGTCCTGCTCGGTGACCCGGAACGTGAGCCGGCTGCCGTCCGGGGCGGTGACCCGCCCACGCGCGCTGCCGCGCGCCAGCCGCCGCACGCTCTGGGACAGCACCCCGCCGATCGAGCCGCGCAGGCCCGGGCAGGCGTTCCCGGCGCAGAGCTCGCCGAGCACGCGCGGGATCTCGGCGAACGTCGCGCGCCGCAGCGTGTCCGGACCGTCGGCCGGGAGCACGGAGTCGAGCACGAGCGCCTCGACACGCTGCGGGTACGCCGCCGCGTAGGCGAGCGCGACCTTCGTGCCGTACGAGACCCCGTAGAGCACGAGCTTGTCGTAGCCCGCCTCGACGCGCAGCGTCTCGATGTCCGCGACGGACTCGGCCGTGCGGAAGAACGCGCGGGCCGGGCCGAGCTGGGCGGCGCAGCCGGCGACCGCCTGCGCCTCGCTGAGTCCCTGCCGGGTGAGGGCGCTGCAGCTGAGCGGGGTCGAGCGGCCGGTGCCGCGCTGGTCGAAGACGAGCAGGTCCCGGGTGGTGAGCGCCGGGGCGAGCGCCGCCCGGAACGAGGACGAGAACGGGGTCGCCGCCTGGCCCGGGCCACCGGCCAGCGGCACGACCGCGGTCGCGGTCCGCGTGCCGGGCGTCAGGGGGGCGCGACGGACCGCGAGGGAGATCGTCCCCGGGGTCGCGCCCGCCCGGTCCAGCGGCACCGGGACGGTCGCGCACTCGAATCCCGCGGTGGCGTCGGGGCAGGCGCCGAAGGTCGCGGCGGCGCCGGCCGAGGCGGGTGACCCGACGGCGGCGAGCGCCCCGGCGGCGACGGCGATGAGCAGGGTGCGCGTGCGCGACATCCGCGCACCGTACCCGCGCGAGGCGGGTTGTACGCTGGTCCCGTGTCCGCCCACCGCGAAGTGATCACGGCGCTCGGCGCCCCGGCCGCCGTCGGGCCCTACAGCCACGCCGTGCGCACCGGAAACCTGCTGTTCTGCTCCGGGCAGATCCCCCTGGACCCCGACTCCGGCGAGCTCGTCGGCGACGCTCCCGGCGACCAGGCGCGCCAGTGCCTGCAGAACCTCCAGTCCGTGGTCGCCGCGGCGGGCGCGCAGCTCGCGGACGCGGTGCGCCTGACGGTGTACCTCACGGACATGGACGCGTTCGCCGAGGTCAACGCCGTGTACGAGACCTTCTTCCCCGCCGACCCGCCCGCGCGCGTCGCGTTCGGCGTCGCCGCGCTGCCGAAGGGCGCGCAGGTCGAGATCGACGCCATCGTCGCGCTCCCGGCCTGACTCCGTGACCGTCACCGCCGACGACGTCCGCCGGGCCCGCGCGGCCGTCGGCGGCGTCGCCCGGCACACCCCGGTGCTCCCGTCGGCGACGCTGTCGGAGACGACCGGCACGGAGGTCGTGCTGAAGGCGGAGAGCCTCCAGCGCACCGGCGCCTTCAAGGTCCGGGGCGCGCTGGCGAAGCTCGCCGCGCTCGGCGAGGAGTGCGCGCGGGGCGTGGTGCTCGGCAGTGCCGGCAACCACGCCCAGGGCGTCGCCTGGGCCGCCCGCGAACGTGGGGTGCCGTGCGTCGTCTACATGCCGGCCGAGGCGTCGATCCAGAAGTCCGAGGGCGCGGCCGAGCTCGGGGCCGACGTCCGGCTGGTGGGGGAGACCGTCGACGACGCGGTCGCGGCCGCGCGCACGCACGCGCAGGAGCACGGCCTCGCCTTCGTCCACCCGTTCGACGACCCGGACATCGTCGCCGGGCAGGGCACGCTCGGGCTCGAGCTGCTCGAGGACCTGCCCGATCTCGGCGCGGTCGTCGTCCCGATCGGCGGCGGCGGTCTCTGCTCGGGCGTCGCGGTCGCGGTCAAGGCCGCGCGTCCCGACGTGCAGGTGATCGGCGTCCAGGTCGCGTCGTGCGCCCCGTTCCCGCGCTCGCTCGCCGCCGGGGAGCCCCTGCCCGCGCTGCGGCCCGCCTCGACGCTCGCCGACGGGATCGCGGTCAAGCGCCCCGGCGCCCTGACCCTCGAGCTCGTCGGCCGCTGGGTCGACCGCGTCGTCGTCGTGCCGGAGGACGACGTCGCCGAGGCGATGGTGCTGCTGATGGAGAAGGCGAAGCTCGTCGTCGAGGGCGCCGGCGCCGTCGGCGTCGCGGCGCTCACGGGCGGGGCGTTCGACCCGGCTGCCGCCGGCGTCCGCGGCACCACCTGCGTCGTCCTCTCGGGCGGCAACGTCGACGCGGGCACCCTCGCGCTCGTCGCCCGGCGCCACGAGACCGAGGCGGGGCGGCGGGTCGTGCTCTTCACCCGCGTCCCCGACCGGCCCGGCGCGCTCGCGCGGCTGCTCGCGTGCGTCGCGGACACGGGCGCGAACCTGCTCGAGGTCGACCACGTCCGCGAGGGCGTCGACCTCCACGTGCGCGAGACCGCGGTGCAGCTCGTGCTCGAGACCCGGGGCGCCGGCCACGCCGACGCGGTGCAGCACGCGATCGCGGGCGCCGGCTACGCCGCCCGGGTGGTCCGCTGAGACCAGAATTCATCGGTTCGGCACACGGATCCCTGCGACGATCCGTCGCATGAGCACCAGCACCCCCGTCCAGATCGATCGCGAGCGCATCCGGGAGCTGACGGAGCGGGAGGAGGCGCGCCTGAACGAGCGCACCGGCGGGTCCGGCGAGACCTACTCCCGTGCCCAGCAGGTGCTGACCGGCGGCGTCGCGTCGTCCTACCAGGCCCGCGACCCGTGGCCGATCTACCTCGAGCGCGGCGCCGGCCCCAAGGTCTGGGACGTCGACGGCAACGAGATGCTCGACTTCCACAACGGCTTCGGCTCGATGGTCCAGGGCCACGCCCACCCGGCGATCGGCCGCGCGATCTCCGAGCGCTACGCGCAGGGCACCCACTTCGCCGCGCCGACGGAGGACGCGATCATCGTCGGGGCGGAGCTCGCGCGCCGCTGGGGCCTGCCGAAGTGGCGGTACACGAACTCGGGCTCGGAGGCGACGATGGACGCCATCCGCATCGCCCGCGCGCACACCGGCCGCGACGACGTGCTGAAGATCTTCGGCAGCTACCACGGCCACCACGACACCGTGATGGTGTCGATCGGGGTCGCGTACGACGCGATCGGCGACCGCGACCACCTGCAGTCGCTCCCGTACGGCGGCGGGATCCCGCAGTCGACCGTCGACCACGTGCACGCCGTGCACTTCAACGACGCCGAGGCGATGGAGCGCAAGATCGTCGCCCTGGACCGCGATGGCCGCAAGCCCGCCTGCGTGATCATGGAGGCGGCGATGATGAACCTCGGCGTCGTCCTGCCGCAGGACGGCTACCTCGACGAGGTCCGGGAGATCACGCGCCGTCACGGCGTCGTCCTGATCTTCGACGAGGTCAAGACCGGTCTGTGCATCGCGGCCGGCGGCGCGACCGAGCGGTTCGGCGTGACCCCCGACCTCGTCACGCTCGCCAAGGCGCTCGGCGGCGGACTGCCGACCGGGGCGATCGGCGGCTCGGACGAGGTGATGCAGTGCGTCGAGGACGGCACCGTCTACCAGGTGGGCACCTACAACGGGAACCCGCTCGGCATGGCCGCGGCCCGCGCGAACCTGCTCGAGGTGATGACGCCCGAGGCCTACGACCACCTCGCGATGCTCAACGACCGGATCCTCGCGGGCTGTCGCTCGGTCATCGAGGAGTTCGCGCTCCCCGGCTACGCGGTCGGCATCGGGTCGAAGGGCTGCGTGACGTTCTCCCCGGTCCCGGTCGTCGACTACGAGACGTTCAAGGCCAACCAGGACGCGGAGCTCTGCGATCTCGCCTGGCTGTTCAACATGAACCGCGGGATCTTCATGACCCCGGGCCGTGAGGAGGAGTGGACGCTCTCGGTCACCCACCAGGCGGATCACGTCGACCGCTACGTCGAGGTGTTCCGCGAGATGGCGTCCGACCTCACCCGCTGAGCGCCGACGCGCCAGACGCCTCCGCGGAGGCGTTCCGGCAGCCGCTGCCCGAGGCGGTGGGCTGCGCACTGGGCGGCACCGTCGGTGCCGTCCGGCCGGTCACCGGCGGGGACCTCAACCTCGCGTTCCGGATGGTCGTCGACGGCCACCCCGTGTTCGTCAAGACCGCGCCGGACACCTCCGCGGAGGCGTCCTCGGCGTTCCCGGGAGAGGCGGCGGGCCTGCTCTGGCTCGCCGAACCCGGAGCACTGCCGGTACCCGCGGTGCTGGCGGTGACCGAGCGGTTCCTCGCGCTGCAATGGGTCGAGCCCGGCCCGTCGCGGGGCGCCGCCACCGAGGAGGAGCTCGGTCGGGGACTGGCTGCCGTCCACGCGGCGGGAGCGCCCGCCTACGGGGGCGCGCACGTGCTGCGACTCGGCCCGCTGGCTCTCGCGGACGGGCCCGCCGAGAGCTGGGCCGCGTGCTTCGCCCAGCAGCGGCTCGAGCCGCTCATCGGGCGGGCGCTCGACCTCGGCCGGGTGGATCCGGCGGGGGCGGCCGCGCTCGTGCGCGTGTGCGAGCGGATGGACACGCTCGCGGGACCGCCCGAGCCGCCGGCCCGCGTGCACGGCGACCTGTGGTCGGGAAACGTGCACGTCGACCGCGACGGCCGGCCCTGGCTCGTCGACCCGGCGGCCCACGGCGGGCATCGCGAGGTGGACCTGGCGATGCTGCGCCTCTTCGGCGGCATGTCGGAACGGTGCTTCAGCGCCTACGAGGAGGTCGCCCCGCTCGCCGACGGGCACCGCGAGCGCGTCACGCTGTGGCAGCTGTTCCCGCTGCTCGTCCACGCCGTGCTCTTCGGCGGCGGCTACGGCGCGCGGGCGACCGAGATCGCCCGGCGCCTCGCGTGACCGCGCGCCACGGACCGCCCGGACTACTTCACGCGCTGGACGAGCTCGCCCCGAGCGTCCCGCACGGTCAGCGACAGGGTGCGCTCGCTGGTCACCGGGCCAGGGCGCAGCGCCCGGTAGGCGAAGCGGATCTGCCGCGTGTCGAGGTTCAGCGGCAGGATCAGCGTGAGCGCGCCCCCAGCGCGGGTCTTCAGTCCGGTCTTCGTCAGCGACCGGCGCTTCTTGCCCACCAGGTGGTAGACGTCGACCCGCGCGCCCTGGATGCCCTTGCCGGTCCGCGTGCTGCGCAGCGTGCCGCGGATCACCACGCGGCGGCCGTACCGGTTCGTCAGGCGCGTGGACTTCGAGCGGTCGAACCGCATCGACAGCCGCGCCGACAGGATCTCCTCGATCGTCTGTGCCGCGACCGGCGTGCTGCCCGGCGCGACGGGATCGCCGTTGCCACCGCCCCCGTCCACGTTCGGGCGCGGGAACTGCGTCACGTACGCGGACGTCGCGTTGCCCGCCGCGTCCTCGACGTCGACCTGCACCGTGTGCGGTCCGGCCGCCAGCGAGCGCGAGTCGAGCTCGATCGGCACCCCGGTGACCAGCGGGGGGCACGGCACCGGCACGGTGAACTGGTACGGGTCCGCGTCGGCGGGGGCGGCGTCCGTGCAGGCGCCGCCGCCGAGCGGGGCGGTCGCCTTCAGCACGCCGTCGACCTTCACGAGCGCCCGGTAGACGCCACCGCCCGCGTCGGCCGCGTCGAAGCGCAGCCGCAGGACGCCGCTCGTGTCGCCGCTGTCGATCACCGACACGCCGCTCACCGTCGGCGCGGCGGCGTCCTTCAGCCCGACGGCGACCTGCTCGATGTCCGCGCGCAGCGTGCGCGTGCACGTCTCGTCCCCGCCCTTGGTGCAGACCACCGAGAAGCGCGCCCACGAGGCGTCCAGGCCCTGCTTGTCCACCGGGTCGACGAGATCGCTCGTGCAGGGCGAGTCCGCGGCCAGCGCGCACTTCTCGAGGATCGCGGTGTCGGTGCTGAGCTCGTAGGTGGAGTCGAGGGTCTGCTCGCTCCTCTGCACGCCGCCGGTGCGTCGCCGGGCGCTGACGCGCACGATCCGCGTGCCCGCGGGCGCGTCGAACCGCAGCCGCGCGACGGAGCCGCCCCGGGCGCCCGGGGCGAGCGTCTCCGACAGCGCGCCGCCCGCGGCGCACGTGTTCGCGACGTTCGCGTCGCCGATCTGGGCGAGGGCCCAGCCGTCGGCGCCGTTGAGCGCGTTCTCCGGGCCGCGACAGCCGAACACCGTGTAGGTGTCGGCCGCCGCGGGCGCGGCGGGGAGGACGGCGAGGGAGGCGGCGGCGAGCAGGCCGGCGCGGCGCAGGTGCATGGGGGGTGTCGGTCCTTCGGGGTGGGGTGGGAGTCCGGCTGGGTGCTGACCCGGGAGCGTCCGTGCCCCGCGACCGAGGCCGGGTTCTAGCACGCGCTCCGGGGCCCGTTTCCCCTGCAACGAGAGTTGTCCTTGGGTCCTGTTCCCGGTGCACTGGTCGCCGTGCCCCGGGCGGCGTAGGCTCCCGCCATGCCGCTGCCCCCCGGCCCGCGCGGGCCCGTCGCCGTCGTCTCCGCACGGTTCGCGCACCGCCCGCTGGACCGCCTCGTGCAGTGGCACCGCCGCTATGGCGACGTCTTCACCGTGCGGCTGCTGGGCTTCGGACCGGGGGTGTACGTCGCCGACCCCGACGCGGTCCGGCAGCTCTTCACGGGCGACCAGTCGGACCTCCTGGCCGGGGAGGCGAACTCCGTGCTCATCCCGGTCCTCGGCGAGCACTCCGTGCTCGTCCTCGACGGGCCCCGGCACCTGCGCCAGCGCAAGCTCCTGCTGCCGCCGTTCCAGGGCCCCCGCGTCGCGGGGTTCCGCGAGATCATCCGCGATGCCGCCGAGCGCGAGGTCGACCGCTGGCGTCCCGGCGACGAGCTGGTCCTGCGCGAGCGGATGCGCGCGGTCGGGTTCGAGGTCATCTGTCGTGCGGTCTTCGGCGTTCGCGAGCCCGCGCGGGTCGAGGCGCTGCGGGTCGCGCTCTCCGCGGTGCTCGACACGTCGGCGCTGCTGCTCGCCGACGAGCGCCTGCGCGCGGACCACGGGCGGTTCAGCCCGGGCGGCCGGTTCGCCCGTCGGCTCGCGGTTGCCGACCGCCTCGTGCACGCGGAGATCGCCGAGCGCCGTCGGGCGGGCGATCTCGACGCCCGCGACGACGTGCTGTCGCTGCTGCTGCGTGCCCGCGACGAGGACGGCCAGGCGCTGTCCGACGCGGAGCTGCGCGACGAGCTCGTGACGCTCCTCGCCGCCGGCCACGAGACCACCGCCACCGCCCTCGCCTTCGCGTTCGAGTTCCTCCTGCGCGACCCGGCCGCGCTGGCCCGGGCCCGCGCCGCGGCCGCCGACGGCGACGACGCCCATCTCGAGGCGGTCGGCCGCGAGACGCTGCGCCTGCGCCCGGTGCTCGACGCCACGGAGCGCACCCTGACCCGTCCGCGCGAGGTGGCCGGCTTCGAGCTCCCGGCGGGCGTGCGGGTCTACCCGGCGATCGCGCTGATCCATCGACGGCCCGACCTGCACGACGACCCGCTCGCGTTCCGTCCGGAGCGCTTCGCCGCCGGGGAGACGCCGCCGTACTCGTGGCTGCCGTTCGGGGGCGGGATCCGTCGCTGCATCGGGGCGCCGCTGGCACAGGCCGAGATCGTCGAGGTCCTCCGGGTCGCCCTGTCCCGGGTTGAGCTGCTCCCCCGCACGGCCCGTCCGGACCCGGTGGTGCTGCGCGGGATCACGATCGCCCCGCGGGACGGCGTCCGGGTCCGGGTCGTGCGGCGGCTCAGCCGCCCTCGCGCAGCAGCGCCCGGCGGATCTTCCCGCTCGTCGTCTTCGGCAGCTCCGCGCTGAACTCGACGATCCGCGGGTACTTGTAGGGCGCCGTCTGCGCCTTCACGTGGTCCTGCAGCTCGCGCGCCAGCGCGTCCCCGGGGCGATACCCGTCGCGCAGCACGACGACCGCGCGCACCACGCTGCCGCGCTCCTCGTCCGGCGCCGCGACGACCGCCGCCTCGGCGACGGCCGGATGGGCCACCAGTGCGCTCTCGACCTCGAACGGGCCGATCCGGTAGCCGGCGCTGATGATGACGTCGTCGGTGCGTCCCTCGAAGAACAGGTACCCGTCGTCGTCCTGGCGGACCTTGTCCCCGGTGTGCCAGGGCGTCCCCGACGGGTCGGTCGCGGCATCCCGCGCGGGCAGCGACCCGTCGGCGCCGAGGTAGCCGAGGAAGAACGTCGGGACGGTGGCCGGATCGGCGAGCAGCTCCCCGTCGTCGCCGAGCCACAGGCGCACCCCGGGGAGCGCGCGGCCCATCGAGCCCGGGCGCACCTCCGCGCCGGGCGGGACGCCGGTCATCTGGCCGGTCTCCGTCTGGCCGTAGCCGTCGCGGATCTCGAGCCCGGTCGCCGCGCGCCACGCGTGCAGGACCTCGGGGTTGAGCGCCTCCCCGGCGGCCACGAGCCCCCGCAGGTGCGGGAACGCGCGGAGCGTCGCGCGCTTGGCGATCACGCGGTACTCGGTCGGCGCCATGCACAGGATGGTCACCCGCTCGCGCTCGAGCAGCTCGAGCCGCTGCTGCGGATCGAACCGCTCGTCGTGCAGCAGGGTGGTGGCACCCCGGATCCACGGGGCGATGAAGACGTTGCGGGCGCTCTTGGACCAGCCCGACGCGGCGGTGCACCACACGATGTCGCCAGTCCCGGCGGCCAGCCAGTGCTCGGACTGCACGGCCTGCCCCGAGAGGTACCGCTGCCCGTGCAGGACCGCCTTGGGCTCCCCGGACGTTCCCGAGGTGAACGTGATCAGGCAGGGCGCGTCGGCGGCCAGGTCGACGGCGGGCGGCACGTCGGCCGCGTAGATCTCCGGATCGGGCACCGTCAGGACGATCGGCGGCTGCACGCCCGCCGGCGCCGGCAGTGCGAGGGCCCCGTCGAGCGCGCCCCGGTTGCGCGCGTCGCAGACCACGAGCGCCGGGCGCGCGACGTCGAGGCGCAGCCGGAGGTCCTTCGCGCGCAGCTGCTCGGTGCACGGGAGGACGACGGCGCCGATCCGGAAGCAGGCGACCATCGTCTCGACCCAGACCGGACGGTTGCCGATCAGCGTCAGCACCACGTCGCCGGGGCCGATCCCGTGGTTCGCGAGCGTGCCGGCGAGCCGCCCAGACCGCTCGGCCACGTCGCCGAAGCGGTGCTCGGTCCGGCTGCCGTCCCGGGCGAGCTCGATCAGGGCGACCCGATCGGCGGGGGCGGCGTCGACGACCTCGGCGGCGAAGTTCATCCGGTCGCGCAGTCTGCCAGGGACCGTCGACACCCGCCGCGTGCGCTCGCGACATGCCGCTCCGGACGGTCTGGCGACCGTCGACGCGCCTACGCGCGCGCGAGCGCGCCGAATTGGCGGCTCGACACCCGATACCTCGGACGAAGGACGGAGTATCCTGCTCCGGCACGCACGCCGTCGCACGACTTTTTCGAACCAGCAACCGCAGGAGGCCCGCATGGCCATCGCCACCCCCTCGGCGTCCGACTACACGGACGAGCAGAAGGCGATCATCGAGATGGTCCGCCAGTTCGCGGACGAGCAGATCATCCCCAACGCGGAGCACTACGACTCCACGGACACCTACCCCGAGCCGATCATCGAGCAGCTCAAGGAGCTCGGCCTCTTCGGCATCACGATCCCCGAGGAGTACGGTGGCCTGGGCCTCGACCTCACGACCTACTGCATGGTCGTCGAGGAGCTCTCCCGCGGCTGGATCTCCATCTCCGGCGCGATCAACACCCACTTCATCGGCACGTACCTGCTGATGAAGTTCGGCACCGACGCGCAGAAGCAGAACTACCTGCCGCGCATGGCGACGGGCGAGATCCGCGCCGCGTTCTCGCTGTCCGAGCCGGAGCTCGGCTCCGACGTGCAGGCGATCAAGACCGCCGCGAAGAAGATCGACGACGCGACGTACGAGATCAACGGCCAGAAGATGTGGGTCACCAACGGCCTCATGTCCGACCTCGTCTTCGTCCTCGTGAAGACCGACCCGGACGCGCAGCCGCGCCACAAGGGCTTCACGTGCTTCATCGCCGAGAAGGAGGGTGGCGTCTCGGAGAACACCGGCAAGTACGCCGGCCTCACCGTCCCGCCGAAGCTGAAGAAGATGGGCTACAAGGGCGTCGAGTCCACGGAGCTCGTGTTCGACGGCTACAAGTGCCCCGCCGACAACATCCTCGGCGGCGAGGACGCGGGCCTCGGCCAGGGCTTCTCGCAGATGATGGACGCCCTCGAGGTCGGCCGTGCGAACGTCGCCGCCCGCGGTGTCGGCATCGCCCAGCGCGCCCTCGAGCTCGCCCTGCGCTACTCGCAGGAGCGCAAGACGTTCGGCAAGCCGATCTGCGAGCACCAGGCCGTCCAGTTCAAGCTGGCCGACATGGCGACGCAGGTCGATGCCGCCCGCATGATGACCCTGCGTGCCGCGCGCATGAAGGACGCGGGCGAGCGCTCGGACCTCGAGGCCGGCATGGCGAAGCTGTTCGCCTCCGAGGCGGGTCGCTTCTGCGTCGAGGAGTCGTTCCGCATCCACGGCGGCTACGGCTACTCCAAGGAGTACGAGATCGAGCGTCTGTACCGCGACGCGCCGCTCCTCCTCATCGGTGAGGGCACGAGCGAGATCCAGCGCATGGTCATCGGCAAGAAGCTGCTCCAGCGCCACAAGATCTGATCCGTGTCGGGCCCGCCTCGTCGGGCCCGGCGCGCACACCACGCGGACCGGTGTGGGCCTCCGGCTCAGCCGGTCCGCGTGGGGCAGTCCCGCAGGTGGTCGTTCACGAGTCCGCACGCCTGCATCCCCGCGTACACGGTCGTCGGGCCGAGGAAGCGGAAGCCCGCGCGCTTCAGCGCCTTCGCCAGCGCCGTGGACTCCGGGGTGATCGCGGGGACCTCCGCCCACGTCACGGGTGGCGTCGGTCGCCGCGCCGGCGCGTGGGACCAGATCAGCTCGGGCAGTGGCTGCGGGCCGTCCCGGAGGTCGAGCGTCGCACGCGCGTTCGCGATCGCCGCCTCGATCTTCGCGCGGTTGCGGACGATCCCCGCGTCGGCGAGCAGTCGCTGGACGTCGCGCTCGTCGTACCGCGCGACGATCTCCGGATCGAAGCCGGCGAACGCGCGGCGGAAGTTCTCCCGCTTGCGCAGGATCACCAGCCAGCTCAGGCCGGACTGGAACGCCTCGAGGCACAGCCGCTCGTACAGGCCGCGCTCGTCGCGGACGGGCACGCCCCACTCGTGGTCGTGGTAGGCGGCGTAGTCGGGGTGGTCGTCGCCGAAGCAGCGCATCGCGTGCCCGGTAGGGTGACAGGCATGTCGTCCGATGCTCCCGCGTTGATCGAGACCGCCGTCCACCGCTTCCTCGAGGAGGTACCCGCGCTGAAGCCGCTGACGATGGTGATCGGCATCGAGCTCGTGGGCGGCCGGTCCGACACGCAGATGTTCCGCCTGGTGATGCCCGACGTGACGGTCACGAAGGACATCGCCGCCGACGCCAAGGTGCGTGTGAACATGCGGCGGGACTTCTTCAACCTGATGGTCCAGCACGACGCGAAGGTCGCGGACTGGCACGAGGCGTTCCACGACGGCAAGGCCAAGGCCACCGGTGTCCCGCAGTACATGCGGCTGATCGCGCAGGTCGTGGAGAAGCAGGAGGAGCGCAACCGCCTCCGCCGCGCCCGGAAGTAGCCGTGACGCCGGAGCGCGTCCGCATCGACCAGTGGCTCTGGGCGGCGCGCTTCGCCAAGACGCGCGCCCTGGCCAACGAGGCGGCCGGCGGGGGCCGGGTGAAGATCAACGGGGCGACGGCCAAGCCGTCCCGCGAGGTGCTCGTCGGGGACACGGTCGAGGTCGTGACGGGTCCGGTCCGCAAGACCGTCGTCGTGCGCGAGGTGGTCCGCCGCCGGGTCTCGGCGGCGGTCGCCGCGACACTCTACGAGGAGACGCCCGAGAGCATCGCGGCACGTGAGGAGGCCGCGGCGGTCCGGCGGCTGGCGGAGCCCCTGCGCTTCGAGGGAGGAGGGCGGCCGACGAAGCGCGACCGCCGGCGGTTCGAGGCCGAGCGCGAGGCACGCCGCTCCCGCGATCTGGAGTAGGGGCCCCAATACGTCTCCGCGGAGGCGTTCGAGAGCGGCAGTGCGCCACCGAGGTGACGGAAGCGTCACGGCTTCGTGCCGATCGCCCCACGATCGGGGTCGCCGGGCGATCTCGGGAGTAGAACGCACGTTCGTGTCCTCTTTCGCCGCCGCCCCGCCCCCGCCCGACCCGTCGACGCTGTCCGACGACGAGCTCGTCCTCGAGCTGCAGACCCTCACCGCGCACATCGACGCCGCCAAGGCGCGCTGGCTGCTGCTCGTGGCCGAGGTGCGCGCCCGCGGCCTGTGGGCCGCCCACGGCGCCCGGTCGTGCGCGGAGTGGGTCGCCTGGCAGTGCGGGATCGGCGCCGGGGCCGCGCGGGAGCAGGTCCGGGTGGCCGGGGCACTCCAAGAGCTCCCGGCGGTGGCCGAGGCGTTCGGACGGGGAGAGCTCTCCTACTCGAAGGTCCGGGCGCTCACCCGGCTCGACGAGCTCGAGGACGGCCCCGAGCTGGTCGACCTCGGTCGCGCGCACACGGCCTCCCAGCTCGACCGCGTCGTCCGCGCCACCCGCCGCGTCGACCGCGTCGAGGCGGCCGCCGCGCACGTCGAGCGGGCGTTCACGCTCCACGACCGCGAGGACGGCGGCGTCGATCTGCGCGGTCGTCTTGGGGCCGACGAGGCAGCGGTCCTCCGGCGCGCGCTGGAGGCGGCGGAGCAGGTCCTCCGCGAACGAGCCGACGACGACCCCGCGTCCGCCCCGGCGGCGGGGGAAACCGTGGCGCCGCCGGAGCCGGGCACGACGGCCGCCGCCCGCCGGGCGGACGCGCTGCTGCTGCTCGCCGACACGGTGCTCGATGTCGGCCCGCGGCCCCGGTCGGCACCGCGTCGCCACGAGGTCGTCGTGCACGTCGACAGCGCGCTGCTCACCGCGGACACCTCCGCGGAGGCGTCCGGAACTGCCGTCACGGGCGCGGCGACCACGGACGACGGCGCCGCCCTGGCCGCCGAGGTCGCGCGACGACTGTGCTGCGACGCCGGCCTCGTCACGAGCCTCGACGAGCCCGACGGCACGCCGCTCTCGATCGGCCGCCGGCGTCGGACGGTCCCGGCGTCGATCCGCCGCGCGCTCGAGCGGCGCGACGGCGGCTGTCAGTTCCCGGGATGTGGTGCGCGTCGGTGGGTCGACGCCCACCACGTCGAGCACTGGGTCGACGGAGGGGAGACCAGCCTCGACAATCTCGTGCTGCTCTGCCATCACCACCACAAGCTCCTGCACGAGGGCGGCTACCGAGGCTCGTGGACCGACGACGGGCCGGGCGGACGGCGATTCGCCGTCGAGAACGAGCACGGCGTCCGGCTCCCGCCGGTCGTCGCCGCCCGAGCGGGGCACGCCTCGGTCCTGCGCCGCACCTCCGCACCCGACGGCCGGCCGATCGATCCGCGGGCGACGGCGGGGCGCCAGACCGGTCAACGGCTCGACCTGGGGCTGTCCGTCGCGGCGCTCCTGCGGCGCCTCCGCGGGAACGCCCGGCGCGGCAGCGACTAGCCTCATGGGCATGGCCTTCCGGATGCCGGCGGAGTGGGAGCCGCATGAGCGCACGTTGATGACGTGGCCGTGCCGCCTGGACATGTGGGAGGAGCTGCTGCCCGCGGCCGAGGAGCAGTACGCGGGCGTGGCGAACGCGATCGTCCGCTTCGAGCCGGTGACGATGGTCGTCGCGGACGAGCGCGCGGCCGCGCGGGCGCGGGAGCTCCTGGAGCCGGCCGTCGAGCTGCTGCACCTGCCCGCCGACGACTCGTGGCTGCGGGACAACGGTCCCGCCTACGTGCTGGACGGGGAGCGGCGCCAGGGCGTCTGCTTCGGCTTCAACGCCTGGGGCGAGAAGTTCGCCCCGTTCGACGCCGACGCCGCGCTCGCCGCGCGGCTGGTCGAGCACCTGGGCGACGAGGCGCGCGTCGAGGAGCTCGTCCTCGAGGGCGGCTCGTTCGGGGTGGACGGTCGCGGCACGCTCATCACCACCGAGCAGTGCCTGCTGCACCCCAACCGCAACCCGGACCTCTCCCGCGAGGAGATCGAGGAGCGCCTGCGGGACACGCTCGGGGTGCAGCGGATCGTCTGGCTCGGCAACGGGCTCGTCGAGGACCTCGACACCGACGGGCACGTCGACCTCATCGCCGCGTTCACGCGTCCGGGACAGGTGCTGCTGCAGCAGGTCGCCGACGAGAACCCCAACCACGGGGGGATGCTCGAGAACCGGCGCCGGCTCGAGTCCGCCGGGCTCGACGTCCTGCCGTTCCCGTACCTGTCCTACGCCGACGTCGCCGGCGAGCGCGTCGTCGTGTCGTCGATGAACTTCTACCTCTGCAACGGGGCGGTCATCGTCCCCGTCGCCGGCGCCGATCATGACGACGCCGCGCTCGCGACGATCGCCGACGCCTATCCCGGTCGCGAGGTCGTCGGCGTCCCCGCGGAGGTCATCGCCGCCGGTGGCGGCGGGCCACACTGCATCACCCAGCAGGTCCCGGCCGTCGGGGCCCGTCAGCAGGAGGACACCGTCGGATGAGCGCCTACCGTCTGATCACCGCGACCGGAGCGACGCCCCCGTCCCCGGCACGGGTCGACGAGCCCACCCGCGGACCGCTGCGCGTCGGCGCCGTGCAGCACCGCTGGCACGCCGATCCGGACGAGCACCGCGAGGCGCTCGCCGAGGGCGTACGGATGGCCGCGCGCGAGGGCGCGCAGATCGTGTGCCTCCAGGAGCTGACGCTGTCGCCGTACTTCGCGATCCAGCCGGACGGGCCGGCCGCGGTCGGCGCCGCCCCGGAGGACCTCGAGGACGGGCCGACCGTCGCGTTCGCGCGCGACCTGGCGACCGACCAGGGCGTCCACGTGCACGCGTCGCTGTACGAGCGCGCCGACGCGCAGGACGGCCTGGGCTTCAACACCGCCGTGGTCGTCGCCCCGGACGGGACGCTCGTGGCGCGCACCCGCAAGCTGCACATCCCGGTGACCGAGGGCTACTACGAGGACCGGTACTTCCGCCGCGGCCCCGCCGGGGAGGACGCGTTCCCGGTCGTGCCCGTGCACCACGGACGGTTCGGCTTCCCGACCTGCTGGGACCAGTGGTTCCCCGAGCTCGCTCGCGCCTACTCGCTCGCCGGCGCCGAGGTGCTCGTCTACCCGACGGCGATCGGGTCCGAGCCCGGGCACCCCGGGTTCGACACGCAGCCGCTGTGGCAGCAGGTGATCGTCGGCAACGGGATCGCCAACGGCACGTTCATGGTCGCGGTCAACCGGATCGGCACCGAGACCATGCGACGCCCCGAGGACCCGCACGGTCCGGCGACGACGATCACCTTCTACGGGTCCTCGTTCATCAGCGACCCGTACGGTCGGGTGCTCGTCCAGGCGCCGCGCAGCGAGCCGGCCGTGCTCGTCGCCGACCTCGATCTCGACGCGCGCGGGGACTGGCTGACGCTCTTCCCGTTCCTGACGACCCGCCGTCCTGACGCCTACGCGTCGCTCGTCGCGCCGCCGGAGGCCGTGGAGGCCGGGGAGTGAGTCTGACCGCGACCGTCGCCGCCGCCGGTCTGGCGATCGCCGGCGCTGCGGCGGCCCCCGGCGCGGAGCGGCCGCCGATCCACTGGGACCCGATCCCCTACGACGCCCGGCGGCGCGCGGACATGCGCGCGTACAGCCGCCGCCACTACGGCCTGGACCGCGCGGCCCTGCGCGATCCGAAGGTGATCGTCGAGCACGTCGCGGTCGCGTCCAGCTACCGCGCGGTCCGCAACACCTTCGTCCCCAACGTCGCCGACCCGGAGCTGCGGGAGAAGCCGGGCGTGTGCTCCCACTTCGTCGTCGACGGTGCCGGACGGATCCACCAGCTCGTGCCCCTCCGGCTCATGTGCCGGCACACGGTCGGCCTGAACTACACGGCGATCGGGATCGAGCACACGGGCTTCCGGGACGGGGACGTGCTCGGCAACGCCCGGCAGCTCCGTGCGTCACTGCGCCTCACCGCGTGGCTGCGGGCGCGCGAGGGCATCACGCTGGGCGACGTCATCGGGCACAACGAGTCGCTCTCCAGCCCGTACCACCGCGAGCGCGTCGCGCGCCTGAAGCGCCAGACCCACGGGGACTTCCGTGCGTCCTCGATGCGCGTGTACCGGCGGGCGCTGACCGCACTCGAGCGCGGAGGCTGAGCGCGGCGGCTAGGCTGGGAGCATGAGCACGCAGGACGACGACTTCGACGAGCTCCTCGCCGGCGAACCCGACGAGCGCGGCGGCTCCGGCAGCCCGCTGAAGGCCGTGCCCGGCCTCGCCCGGCTCGCCGCGGGAGCCTGGCTGCGCACCGCGCAGTGGTCGGTCGAGACCGGGGTGCGCTCGTCCGCCCGGCTGCTGCGCGCCGCCGCGTCGGGCGAGTCAGCCGCCGAGCTGCTGCACGAGGTGCGCGAGGGCGCCCGCTCGCAGGCCCGGACGCTGCTCGGCGTCACCGACCTCGAGGAGCGCGTCCGCGGCGTGTCGGACTGGGTGACGCCCGCGGGCGTCGCGCATGCGCGCGAGGAGCGCGCGGCCCGGCACCCGAGCCGGGCGCCCGCCCCCGACCCGTCCGAGCTGCGTCTCGCCAGCCTGCGCGACCGCGGCAGCGCGCTGCTCGTCGCCTCCGCCGACGTCCTGCACGAGGACCACACCCATCCCGCGTACGAGCGGATCCTCGACGAGCTCGTCCCCGACGAGGCACGGATCCTGCGGCTGATGGCGCTCGAGGGCCCGCAGGCCGCGATCGACGTCCGCACCGCCCGACCGCTGAACGTCGGCTCGGAGCTCATCGCGCCCGGCATCACGATGATCGGTGCCCGTGCGGGCGTGCGGTACGTCGAGCGCGTCCCGGTCTACCTGAACAACCTCTTCCGCCTGGGCCTGCTGTGGTTCTCCCGCGAGCCGGTGAAGGAGCTGCACAAGTATCAGGTGCTCGAGGCGCAGCCCGAGGCGCTGGAGGCCGCCAAGACGGCCGGTCGCGTCGCGAAGGTCGTGCGGCGCAGCATCGCGCTCACCCCGTTCGGCGAGGACTTCTGCGCCACGTGCCTGCCGGTGGCGTCCCCGATCGAGCCGGTGGCGCTGCTGCAGCGCGGCGAGGGTGACGGGGCCGACCGGCCCGGCGCCGACGTCGACGCGACGGCGCGCAACGGCTCGACCGGCAACGGCGGTGGCGGGTCCGGCGCCGGGCGCACACGGCGCTGACGCTCAGGGCGCCGCGGGGCCCGGCTGGTCCTGCGGGCACCACCAGGTGGTGCGCCCGCCCACGTGGCGCGCACGAGCTCCGTCCCGCAGCGCGGGCACACGCGGCCCGGCTTGCGATGCTCGACCTGGCCGCCCTGCTCGTGCAGGCTCCGCGCTCGGAGCCCGCGGTCCTCGACGCCTGCCGCTACTGGCTCACGCTGTTCCCGTTCCTCACCACCGGCCGGCGCGACGCCTACGCGCCGCTGGCCCGGCCGAGAGCCTGCTCGCCCACGCCGCCGTCACCGCGGCGGCGCCCGCCGATCCACTGAGACCCGATTCCGGATGACGCCCGCCGCAAGCGCGCCTCCAGCCGGCGGCACTCGGGGCTGGACCGCGCGCGCCTGGAGGACCCGAACGTCATCGTCGAGCACGTCGAGGTCGTCGCCACGGACGCCGCCGTCCGCAACGCGTTCGTGCCGAACCGTCCCGATCCGGAGATCGAGAAGCGACCCGGCGTCTGCTCGCACTTCGTGATCGACGGCGCCGGACGCATCCACCAGCTCGTTCCGCGGCGTCTCGTGTGCCGCCACACGGTCGGCCTCGACCACACGGCGATCGGCATCGAGCACACCGGCTTCACCGACGGCGACGTCCGCGGCGGCTCGTTGCAGGTCGAACGGCGCAGGCTCCGCGCGAGCGCGAGCGTCTAGTCCGCCGGTGTCGCGAACGCGTTGACGCCCGTGAGCTCGGCGGACACCGCCCACAGCCGCGACGCGGCCTCGTCGTCCGTGGCCCACGGGCGCACGCCGCTGGGTGCCTCGAGGTCTGGGCCGGCCGGCGCGGCGATGTCGCAGTCTTCGCAGTAGACGCCCCCGAGCCCGTCGAGCTGCGGGGACGTCGCCGCCCACAGCGCGGTCGCCGCACCCTGGGCCGGCGTCTTGAACCCGATGCCGGGGCGCACGGTCCCGTCCTCGAGCATCCAGCCCGCGGCGACCATCTCCGCCCGCTCGAGGTGCCGCTGCAGCGGCGTCTGAATGCCGCCCGGATGCACCGAGAACGCACGCACGCCGTCCGCGCGCCCGCGCCGGTCGAGCTCCCGCGCGAACAGCGCGTTGGCGGTCTTGGACTGCCCGTAGGCCGCCCACTTCTCGTAGGTGCCGCCGTCGAACATCAGGTCGTCGAAGCGGATCGGGGATCGCCGGTGGCCCATCGACGACAGCGCGACCACCCGCGCGCCGTCCGGCGCCGCCGCGACGAGCGGCCACAGCCGGTTGACGAACGCGAAGTGCCCGAGGTGGTTCGTCGCGAACTGCAGCTCCCAGCCGTCGCCCACGCGCGTCTCCGGGCACGCCATCACCCCGGCATTCGTGAGCAGCAGGTCGATCGCGCGGCTCTCGGCCAGCAGCGTCTCCGCGGCGACGCGCACGCTCTCGAGATCGGCGAGGTCCATCGTCATGACGCGCACGTCGCCGAGTCCTTCGTCCGCGAGCGTCGCCTGCGCTTGCTCCGGGCGGCGGGCGGGGACCACGACCGTCGCGCCCGCACCCGCCAGGGCGCGGACGGTCTCGATCCCGATCCCGGAGGCCCCTCCGGTCACGACGGCGTGCCGGCCCGTCAGGTCGACGCCCGCGAGGACGTCCTCGCTCGTGGAGTCGTGGCCGAAGCCCGACCCGATCGGCTGCTGCGGGGTGGTGGCGCTCATGCCTCCCACCCTAGACCCCGGCCGCTGGCCGCCCGCGGGCGTCAAGCGTCAGGTCTGCTCTTCCGGGCACCACCAGGTGGTGCGCCCGCCGACCGTCGCCCGCACGGGCTCGGTCCCGCAGCGAGGGCACGCGGCGCCGCGTCGGCGGTACGGGATGAACCTGCCGGTGTGCACCCCGCCGTGCTTGATCGCCGCGCGCGTGCAGCGGCGCAGCGTGCGCCACAGGTGCGCGCGCTCCTCGTCGGTGAGCTCGCCCGCCGGGCGCAGGGGGGAGAGCCCGGCCTGCCACAGCGTCTCGTCGGCCAGCAGGTTCCCGACGCCCGCGATCACCGACTGGTCCATGATCCGCGCCTTCAGCGGCGCGGTGCCGGCGCCGACCCGCTCCGCGAACACGGCGCGCGGCACCTCGAGCGCGTCCGGCCCGAGCCCGCTCAGATCCGGGTTCAGCACCGCGCGGCCCAGGCGGCGCTTGTCGAACAGGATGAGCGCGGCGCCGTCCTCGAACTCGACGGTGAACCGCGCCCAGGCCGGGTTGCCCGACGATCGCGGATCTGGATGCCCGCCCGCCTCGCCCGCGAGCTCCGTCGCCGACATCGGGTCCCCGGCGTAGGACGTTCCCGCGGAGACGTCCTCGCTGATGAACACCATCCGCCCGGCCATGCCGAGGTGCAGGCCGAGCGACGGGCCCTCGCCCTCGTCGGTCTCCACCCACATGGACTTGCCGATCCGTCGCGCGCGGGTGAGTGTGCGACCCACCAGCGCGTCGGACAGCTCACCGACCCCGTGGGGCCGGCAGACGTACGTGTCGCGGTCGTCGACCGCGGCGATCGGGCGGCCCAGCGCGTGCGCCTCGATCAGCGCACGGGCGGCCTCGACCTCGGGGAGTTCGGGCATCAGGGCCGACCCACGATCGACACCGGGACCGCCAACGACTCCGACACCGAGGTCGAGACCGCAGCGCGCCCTAGCGCAGCGGCGCCCCGTCCTCGTACAGCTTCAGCACGGCGACGCCGCCCTCGGGGGCCGCGTCGTAGCAGAGGCCGCAGAGCACGCACTCGTCCAGGTTCTCCTGCACGATGTCCGCGCCGCTCTCGGTGCCCTTGAAGATCCCGACCGGGCAGACCTCGTCGAGCTTGGCGCCGAGCGCCGGATCACCGGCGACGGCGTCGGACAGCTCGACGGCGATGAACACGTCGTCCTTGCGCAGGCTCATGCGGCGCTCCTCTCGGCGATCAGCTTCTTGACCATGTCGGGGATCTCGTCGATCCGCTCGACGACCGGGATGCCGGCCTCCTGGAGGCGCGCGATCTTCTCGGTGGCGCTGTCCTCCTTGCCCTCGACGATCGTGCCGGCGTGCCCGAAGGACATGCCCTGCATCTCGTCGTCGTCCATGAACTTGCCGGCCATGAACGCGATGATCGGCAGGCGGGAGTTGTTCTCCTTCACCCACGCCGACAGCTGGGCCTCCATACGGCCGCCCGGCTCGGTGTAGATGACGATCGCCTGCGTCTGCTCGTCCGCCTCGAAGTACGGCATCAGCTCCGCGTAGGTGGAGCCGATGATCGCGTCGCCGCCGATCGACACCGCGGTCGACACGCCGAGGCCCGCCGCGGTCAGCGTCGAGGAGATCTCGGTGGTCATGCCGCCGGAGCGGCTCATCACGCCGACCGAGCCCGGCTGGTAGGCCTGCGCGGCGTTCTTGGCGGGGCCGCCGATGCCGCCCATCTTCGCGACGCCGGGGACGATCAGGCCGAGGCAGTTCGGGCCGATGATCCGGGCGCCGTTGCGATCGGCGAGCTCGACCATCGCGGCGACGTCGCGCCGCGGGATCCGCTCGGTGACGACGACGATCGTCTTGATGCCCGCGTAGAGCGCCTCGAAGACCGCGTCCTTCGTGCCCGCGGGCGGGACCGTGACGACGGAGCCGTCCGGCACCTGGCCGCCGTTGTGCTCGATCAGCTGGGCGATCGTGTCGAACACCGGCACGCCGTGGACCTCACGGCCCTTGCGGCCGGGGGTCACGCCGCCGACGATCTTCGAGCCGTAGTCCAGGCACTCGCGCGTGAGGTTGATCGCCTCACGGCCGGTGATGCCCTGGATGATGAACGTGGTGTTCTCGTCGATGAGGATGCTCATGCGCCCGCTCCCTGGATCTTGGCGACGGCGCGGCCCGCCGCGTCCCACAGGGACACGGACCGGTCGCAGTACTCGATGCCGTACTTGTCGAGGATCTTGAAGCCCTCGTCCTCCCACGCGCCCGGGATGCGGAAGATCGCGATGGTCTCCGCCGGGTCCTTGCCGAGCTCCAGGCACGCCTTGATGACGCCGCGCGCGACGATGTCGACGCGGGTGTTGGAGACGATCGACATCATCACGGCGATCTGCTCGACGCCGTCCTTCTGCAGGACCGCCTTCGCGAGGCCGCACGCCTTTGCGACCGACGGGTTGCCGCCGATCTCCGAGTAGTTCGCGGGCTTGCCGCCCTGCTGGCGGACCGCGTCGGTGAGGGTCAGCGAGCCGCCGCCCGCGCCGATGATCAGGCCGATGTTGCCGTCGAAGCCGTTGTCCTTGCCCTGGATGACGCCACGGTGGTCCGCGGCGTCGACGGCGAGGACGGCCTCCTCGAAGGCGGACGGGACGTAGGTCTCGCGCGTGCCCTCCTCGGGGCCGATGCCGAGCGCCTTGATGAGCGCCTTCTGGCGGCCCATGCCCTCGTTCTCCATCTCCATGTGCGCGTCGAGCGCGACGAACGTGCCGTCGTGCAGCTCGGCCAGCGGGTTGATCTCCGCGAGCAGCATGTCGTTGTCGAGGAACAGCTGGGCGAGCCGGGCGAGGATCGGCGTGCAGCGCTGCAGCGCCTTGCCGGTGACGCCCGCGTCGGCGATGACCTGCTTGGCCATGAAGTCGCTGAACGGCTCGAGCGTGGAGAAGTGCCCGCGACCGACGTGGTCGGGGTGCTCCTCGGCGACCTGCTCGATGTCGATGCCGCCCATGTCGCTGAACAGCATCAGCGGCTTCTTCGCGGCGCCGTCCCAGACGACGCCCATGTAGTACTCCTGCTTGACGTCGGCCTTCGGGTCGACGAGCACGCCGCGCGGCTGCAGCCCGTTGATCTCCAGCTTCAGGATGTCGGCGGCGTGTGCGCGCGCCTCGTCCGGGGTGTCGGCGAACTTCACGCCGCCGGCCTTCATGCGGCCTCCGGTCAGGACCTGGGACTTGATGACCGTCGGGCCGGCGATGCGCTCCGCGATGGTCGCGGCCTCGTCGGCGTCGGTCGTGAATCCGTAGTCGGTGACGGGGATGCCGGCGCGCTTGACGATCTCGCGCGCCTCGTACTCGTAGAACCTCATCGCGCTCCTGGAGAGAGAGGTGGGGGAAACGACGGCGGGGGAACCCTAGTGCGCGACCGCATCGACACGCTGTCAGGTCCCCGCCGCCGCGGGGCGGGGGCTAGAAGCCGTAGGCCGCCTTGAGCTCCGGGTCCTTCTCGGACAGCATCGTCGCGAGGTCGACCATGACCTTGCACTGCTTCCAGGTCGCGTCGTCCTGCATCTTGCCGTCGATCATGTGGACGCCCTTGCCGTCCGGGATCGCCTCGAGGACCTTCTTGGCGAACAGGACCTCGTCGACCGGCGGGGAGAAGACCTTCTTGGCGATGTCGATCTGCACGGGGTGCAGCGACCAGGCGCCGACGCAGCCCAGCAGGAACGCGGCCCGGAACTGCGCCTCGCAGGCGGCGACGTCCTTGATGTCGCCGAACGGGCCGTAGAACGGCAGGCAGCCGTTGGTCGTGCACGCGTCGACCATGCGGGCGATCGAGTAGTGCCACGGGTCCTGCTGCGCGGTCACGCGCGCGACGGACGCGTCGATCTGGCCGTCCGCGTCGAGGGTCGGGTCGGACATCGACAGGTAGCCGGGGTGGCCGCCGCCGACGCGCGTGGTCTTCATGCGGCGCGACGCGGCCAGGTCGGCCGGGCCGAAGCTCATGCCCTGCATGCGCGGGGACGCGGCGGCGATCTCGTCGACGTGCGCGACGCCCTGGGCGGTCTCGAGGATCGCGTGCACGAGGATCGGCTTCTTCACGCCGGCCTTCGCCTCGAGCTGCGCGAGCAGCCGATCGATGTAGTGGATGTCCCACGGGCCCTCGACCTTCGGGACCATGATCACGTCGAGCTTGTCGCCGATCTCGCCGACGAGCGTCGTGAGGTCGTCGATGCACCACGGGCTGTCGAGCGCGTTGATGCGCGTCCACAGCTGCGTGCCGCCGAGGTCGATCTCCTTGCCGACGGTGACCAGGCCCTCGCGCGCGGCGACCTTGCGGTCGACCGGGACGGCGTCCTCGAGGTTGCCCAGGACGATGTCGGCCTTCGCGGCGATGTCGGGCAGCTTCGCGCGCATCTTCTCGTTCGACGCGTCGAAGAAGTGGATCATCCGCGACGGCGGGAACGGCACCTCGGTGATGGGGTCCGGGGCGCCGACGCACAGCGGCTTGAGGAAGTCACGGGGGGAGCGCATAGGCCCGCAACGGTATCCGCACCGGCGCCCAGGACGCCGTGTCAGGCGCCGATCCGGCACCATGGCTCGTCCTATGAGCGAGAACTTCACCACCGACCAGCGTGAGCGCGAGGCCTCCGGGGCCCACGCCTACGGCCGCTACTTCGAGGAGTTCGAGGTCGGCGCGATCTACAAGCACTGGCCCGCGAAGACGGTCACCGAGGCGGACGACCACCTCTTCTGCCTGATCACGATGAACCACCACCCGCTGCACATCAACGACGTGTACGCGTCGAAGAGCCAGCAGGGGAAGAACGTCGTCGTCGGCCCGCTCGTCTACTCGCTCGCCCTGGGCATGAGCGTGTCGGACATCTCCGGCAAGGCGATCGCCAACCTGGCGACCGAGGAGCTCAGCCACCCCAACCCGGTCTTCCACGGCGACACGCTGTTCTGCGAGACCGAGGTCCTCGAGGCCAAGCCCTCCAAGAGCAAGCCCGACCGCGGCGTGGTCAAGGTCCACACGCGCGTGCTGAACCAGGACGGCGTCCTCGTCGCCGAGTTCAAGCGCCTCGTCCTCGTCCCGAAGAAGAACCCCGGGACCTGAAGTCGTCCGGCTGCGGCGGGCGGTACGCTCCCCGGATTCGCCGGGGGTGCTGTCCCGCCCGCCCGGCCATCCGTTCGTTGCCGCCGTCACCCACCGAGGAGTACCCGTGAGCGAGACCACCGTGCCGACCAAGAACGAGAAGCTGCTCGCCTGGGTGGACCAGATCGCCGAGCTGACCCAGCCCGCCGAGATCGTCTGGTGCGACGGCTCCGCCGAGGAGTACGACCGGCTCGCGCAGCAGCTCGTCGACGCCGGCACGTTCCGTCGTCTCTCCGACGCCAAGCGGCCGAACAGCTACCTCGCGTGGACCGATCCGTCCGACGTCGCGCGCGTCGAGGACCGCACGTTCATCTGTGCGGAGAACGAGGAGGACGCGGGCCCGACGAACAACTGGCGCGATCCCGCGGAGATGCGCGCCCAGATGGACGAGATCTTCGAGGGCGCGATGAAGGGCCGCACCATGTACGTGGTGCCCTTCAGCATGGGCCCGGTCGGCTCCGACAAGTCCCACGTCGGCGTGCAGCTCACCGACTCGGCGTACGTCGTCGTGTCGATGCGGATCATGACCCGGATGGGCCAGAAGGCGCTCGACGCGCTCGGCGCCGACGGCGAGTTCGTGCCGTGCGTGCACTCGATCGGCGCGCCGCTGCAGGAGGGCGAGGAGGACGTCGTCTGGCCGACGAACGCCGAGACGAAGTACATCGTCCACTACCCCGCGACCCGCGAGATCTGGTCCTACGGCTCCGGCTACGGCGGCAACGCGCTGCTGGGCAAGAAGTGCTTCGCGCTGCGGATCGCCTCGATCATGGCGCGCGACGAGGGCTGGATGGCCGAGCACATGCTCATCCTCAAGCTCACGAACCCCGAGGGGAAGTCGAAGTTCGTCACCGGCGCCTTCCCGAGCGCGTGCGGCAAGACGAACCTCGCGATGCTCGTGCCGACGCTCCCGGGCTGGAAGGTCGAGACGGTCGGCGACGACATCGCCTGGATGAAGTTCGGCGACGACGGTCGCCTCTACGCGATCAACCCCGAGGCGGGCTTCTTCGGCGTCGCGCCGGGCACCGGTGCGGACACCAACCCGTCGGCGATCGCGACGATCGAGGGCAACACGATCTTCAGCAACTGCGCGCTGACCGACGACGGCGACGTCTGGTGGGAGGGCCTCACGAAGGAGAAGCCCGCGCACCTGATCGACTGGCACGGCAACGACTGGACGCCGGAGTCCGAGACGCCCGCCGCGCACCCCAACGCGCGATTCACGGTCAGCGCCGCGCAGTGCCCCGTCATGGCCCCGGAGTGGGAGGACGCGGCCGGCGTCCCGATCGACGCGTTCCTGTTCGGCGGCCGTCGCGCGAGCGTCGTGCCGCTCGTGCGCGAGGCGTTCGACTGGGAGCACGGCACGTTCCTCGGCGCCACGATGAGCTCGGAGATGACCGCGGCCGCGTTCGGCGCGGTCGGCCAGCTGCGCTTCGACCCGTTCGCGCAGCTGCCGTTCGCCGGCTACAACGTCGGCGACTACATCCAGCACTGGCTGACGATCGGGAAGACCGAGGGCGCCAAGCTCCCGAAGATCTTCTACGTCAACTGGTTCCGCAAGGACGAGAACGGCAAGTTCCTCTGGCCGGGCTTCGGCGAGAACTCCCGCGTGCTCGAGTGGGTCTTCAACCGCTGCGACGACGCCGCCGAGGCGGTCGAGACGCCGCTGGGCCTCGTGCCCGCCCCGGGCGCCCTGAACATCGAGGGCCTCGACGGGGTCACCGAGGAGGACGTCGCCGCGCTGCTGGCCGTCGACAACGAGCTCGTCAAGAGCGAGCTGCCGCAGGTCGAGGAGTTCCTCGCGAAGTTCGGGGACCGCCTGCCCGCCGAGATGACGGCGCAGCTCGACGCGCTGAAGGCCCGCCTGGGCTAGCCGCCCGTCCACCTCCACGGCCGGCGGGAGTAGTCTCGCCGGCATGGAGGAGACGGTCACCGCGGCGCTCGGGTCAGAGGCGTCGCAGCACGGGATCGACGCCGACGCGCTCCGCGCCTTCGCGGAGCGCTACCTGCGCCGTCGGGCCACCGAGCCGCAGGACGCGGCGGCCGTCGCCGCCGAGGTCCGGGGCGCGTTCCTGCTCGCCGACGGTCGCGGCACCGCGCCGAGCGCGGTACGGGCGCACACGCCGTCGGTCTCGCAGGACGGGTACGAGGCGACCGGCAGCGTCCTGGAGACGAACACCGACGACCTGCCGTTCCTCGTCGACTCGGTGGTCGCAGAGATCGAGGCGCAGGGCGTGCCGGTGCGGTCGACGTCGCACCCGATCCTCGGGGTCCGGCGCGACGCCGAGGGCCGCATCGTCGCGGTCGGCGCGCCCGGGGAGGACCTGCACGCCGAGTCGGTCATCCACGTCGCGATGGACCGGCGCCTGACGCCGGAGGAGCTCGCCCGGCTCGAGGACGGCGTGGCCGACGTGCTCGCGGCGGTGGCACGCGCCGTGTCCGACTTCCCGGCGATGTGCGACAGCCTGCTCACGGCGGCCGACGAGCTGCAGGCGGGAGGCGATCCCGACGACGCCGAGGCCGCCGAGTTCCTGCGCTGGGTGGCGGACGAGCACTTCGTGCTGATCGGGCACCGGGGGACCGAGACGGCGCCGCTGGGCCTGCTCGCCGAGGACGCGCCCCGCCGTGTCGCGCTCGACGCGGCCCCGGCCGACGGCAACGGGGCGGTGACCGTGCGCAAGGGGGCGGACCGCTCCCCGGTCCACCGTCGGGTGCGGCTCGACGAGCTGCACGTGCGCGACGCGGGCGTGTTCGTCGGCCTCTTCACGAGCCGCGCTGACGCCGAGCCGGCGGGCCGGGTGCCGCTGCTGCGGCACAAGCTCCGCCGGATCCTCGCCGCCGAGGACCTCGCGGAGGGGTCGCACGACTGGAAGGCCGCCGTCGCGCTGTACGAGTCGTTCCCCAAGGACCTGCTGTTCGGCTCCTCCACCGAGGCGCTGCGCGGGCTCGTGGTCGAGCTGCTCGGGCTCGCCCCGAGTGCGGTGCGGGTCCTCGGACGGCGCGAGACGGACCGGCGGCACGCGGCGCTGCTGGCGGTCGTGCCGCGCGCCTCCTACGACGCGGGCGTGCGCGACGACGTCCGCGAGCTCGTCCGGGGCGTCCTGCGCGCCGACGAGGTCGCGGTCGACGAGGTGCTGGGGGAGGGCGACCACGTGCGCCTGCACGTGGGCGCGTACGCGGCCGGTGGTCTGCCGGAGCTCGACCTCGCCGAGCTCGAGCGCGGTGTGGCGGCGCTGTCGCGGACGTGGGACGACCGGCTGCGCGACGTGCTCGTGACGGCCCACGGCGACGAGCGCGGCCGGCTGCTGCACGCCCGCTGGGCCGGGCGGCTGCCGTCCTCCTACAAGGCGCGCACGGAGCCGCAGGCGGCGGTCGCGGACGTCGACGCGCTCGAGGACCTGCGGCGGCGCAGCGCCGACCTCGCCGTCCACCTGCGCACCGAGGCCGGGATCGGCAACGACCCGACCCTCACGCGGCTCACGGTCGTCCGGCGGGGGGACAAGGCGGAGCTGTCGGCGGTGATGCCGGTGCTCGAGCACCTCGGCCTGCGGGTCGTGGAGGAGCGCCCCACGCGCCTGGTGCACGACGAGGAGGCCTGGCTGCAGGACTTCGGCGTCCTCGGCCCCGACGACCGGCCGCTGGACCTCGAGCGCTGCGGCGAGCGGGTGGCCGCGTGCGTGCGCGCGGTCCTGCGCGGCGAGGCGGAGAGCGACGACCTGCACCGGCTGGTCGTGCTCACCGACCTGTCGCACGACCGGCTCGAGGCGCTGCGCGCGTACCGGCGCTACCGCCAGCGGATCGGATCGCGCTTCACCGAGGCGTACCAGAACGAGGTCATCGCGCAGAACGCGCAGCTCACGCAGCGGCTCGTCGAGCTGTTCGAGCTACGCTTCGACCCGTCGCGGGAGCCGGACCCCGAGGCGGAGCGGGCGCTGCGCGCGGAGATCGACGAGCGCCTCGATGCGGTCGTCTCCCTGGACCACGACCGGATCCTGCGCAACCAGCTCGGGGTGATCGACGCGACGCTGCGCACGAACGCGTACGTGCCCGGTCGCGGGGCGCTCGCGTTCAAGCTCCGCAGCGCCGACGTGCCCGCGCTGCCGAGCCCGCCGCCGCTCGTGGAGATCTTCGTCTGCGGCGACGAGGTGGAGGGCATCCACATCCGCGGCGGCCGCATCGCCCGCGGTGGCCTGCGCTGGTCCGACCGGCAGGACTACCGCACCGAGGTGTGGGGCCTGATGCGCGCGCAGATGGTGAAGAACGCGGTGATCGTGCCGACCGGCGCCAAGGGCGGCTTCTACCTGCGCCGGCCGCCCGCGGACCCGGCGTCGCTGCGCGAGGCGGTCCGCCGCGGCTACGAGACATACATCAACGCGCTGCTGGATCTCAGCGACGACCGCGACGGCGACCGGGTGGTCCCGCCCGCGCACGTGCGCCGCTACGACGACGACGATCCGTACCTCGTCGTCGCCGCCGACAAGGGGACCGCCACGTTCTCCGACGTGGCGAACGGCATCGCGCAGGGCCGCGGGTTCTGGCTCGACGACGCGTTCGCCAGCGGCGGCTCGGCGGGCTACGACCACAAGGCGCTGGGGATCACCGCCCGCGGCGCCTGGGAGTCGGTCAAGCGGCACTTCCGCGAGCTCGGCGTCGACCCCGAACGGGACCCGGTGACCGTCGTCGGGATCGGCGACATGAGCGGCGACGTCTTCGGCAACGGCATGCTGCTCTCGCGCAGCCTGCGGCTCGTCGCCGCCTACGACCACCGCCACGTCTTCCTCGACCCCGACCCGGGTGACCCGGCGGCCGCGTGGGCGGAGCGTCGGCGGCTGTTCGACCGGCCCGGCTCGACCTGGGACGACTACGACCGGGAGCTGATCAGCCCGGGCGGCGGGGTCTTCCCCCGGACCGCGAAGCGGATCCCGCTCAGCGACGAGATCCGGCGCGCGCTGGCCATCGACGACGTCGAGCTCGCGCCCGCCGACCTGATCCGCGCCGTCCTGCGCGCGCCGGTCGACCTCCTGTTCAACGGCGGCATCGGCACGGTGGTCAAGGCGTCCACCGAGTCCGACGCCGACGCGCAGGACCGCTCCTCCGACGCGATCCGCGTCGATGCCCGCGACCTGCGGGTGCGCGTCGTGGGCGAGGGCGGCAACCTCGGCTTCACGCAGCGTGCGCGCGTGGAGGCCGCGCGGTCCGGGATCCTCGTCAACGCGGACTTCATCGACAACTCCGCGGGAGTCGACTGCTCCGACCACGAGGTGAACCTGAAGATCCTGCTGGGGCTCCTGGAGCAGGACCCCCAGGACGGGATGACCCGACCCGAGCGCGACGCGCTGCTGGCCGACGTCACCGGCGACGTCACCGCGCACGTGCTGCAGAACTCGTTCCTGCAGGCGCAGATCATCACCCAGGAGGAGCGGCGCTCCGCCGAGGAGCTGCTGGCCTACGAGGACCTGATGCTCGACCTCGAGCGCGGGGGGATGCTCGACCGGGCGCTCGAGCGGCTGCCGTCCAGCGAGGAGCTCGCCGAACGACGGTCCGCCGGGCAGGGGCTGCTGCGTCCGGAGATCGCCGTGCTGCTGGCGCTGGCCAAGCAGCAGCTCGCGGACACGCTGCTGGCCGACGGGCTGCTCGACGACCCCGCACTGCGCGAGGACCTGCGGGGCGCGTTCCCGCCCCGTGTGCTCGACCGGGTCGGTGATCGCGTCGACGCGCATCCGCTGCGGCGCGAGATCGTCGCGACGCGCGTGGCCAACGACGTCATCGACGCGCACGGCCCGACGTTCGTCGCGCGGCGCGTCACCGAGCTCGGCGTCCCGGCGGCCGACGTCGTGCGCGCGCAGCGCATCGCCCGCGACGGGCTCGGCGCGGTCGCCCTGTGGGAGCGGGTCGAGCGCCTGCACGACCTCTCGCCCGCCGACCAGTGGTCGGCGATGACGCTCGTCGACGAGGCCGTCCGGATCAGCAGCCGCTGGGTGCTGCGCCACGCTCCCGGTGCGGAGATCGGCCCGCTCGCGGCCGCCACCGCGCAGGCCGCGGAGCTCGTCCGCGCGGACGTCGCCGGGATCCTCGGTGGCGACCGGGCCGCCGCGCACGAGCGCCGGGCCACCGCGCTCGCGGAGCGCGGGGTGCCGCAGGACCTCGCGACCGCGCTCGCGTTGCTGCCGGAGCTCGTGCACGCCCCGGCGCTCGTCGGGCTGGCGCAGCGCACGGGCCGGGACGTGCCCGCGGCGGCCGCCGGGCTCGTGGCGGTGCAGGACGCCCTGTGGCTCAGCGCGCTGCACACGGCGGTCGCGCAGCTGCCGCCGTCCGGGCGCGCGCAGCGGTGGGCGGCGCTGTCGGTCACCGACGAGCTGCACGACCTCGCGGTCGAGCTCGCGGGCGTCGCGCTGTCGGAGCATCCCGAGCTCGAGCCGGCCGCCGCGGTCGGCGCGGCGCTCGCCACGCGCGCGGTCCAGGTCGAGCGGTTCACGACGCTCGCCCGGATGGTCGCCGGGGAGGGCGCGGACGTCGCCGGCCTCGGGCTCGTCGCGCGGCGCCTGCGGACCGTCGTCGGCCGCTGAGCCGCCTGCGGTGTCGGCCGCTCAGTGCGGGTCGGCGCCGCCGGAGGCGGCGGGCGGGCGCGACTCCTCGGCCAGCGAGGTGATCGCGATCGGGCCGCGGGCGGCCTCCTCGAGCACGTCGGTGGCCTCGTCCTGCGAGCGGGCGTAGAGCTCGACGAGCAGGTGCACGACGATCGTGCGGTTGTCGTCCTCGTGCTTGTGGAACCGCACGTGCGTGAAGAACTCGCGGGTGCCGTGGTCGCCGAAGGCGGCGTAGGAGAGGGCGTCGGCGGCCTCGGGGCCGGTGCAGGTCTCGACCTCGTCGGTGTTCACCGACACGGTGCAGGACGCCACCCACGGGGTCCCGGCGACCATCCGCTCCCAGCGGTCCTCGATCGGCTCGACGCGGTCCCCGACGAACAGGAGGTGCGGCTGGTCGTGCATGCAGTCGACGCACTGCACGACGGCCTCCTGGATCTGCTCGATCGGCTCGGCGCGCTCACCGGTCTCGAGGTCGATCTTGTGCACGCCGTCGTAGTGCACCTGGACCTCGAGGTCGGTGGACCAGCACCGGTAGCAGCGCAGCCACGGCCGACTGTCGAAGGAACCCTCCATGCCGCCAGTCTACGGCGCGGACGGCGGTAGGCTCGGCCACGTGTCCGGGGCAGGGGGCCAGCGATGAGCGATGCGCGCGCGCCGATGGGCGTGGTGCTCGCCGGTGGGCTGGGTCGCCGCATGGGCGGCGGGAAGGCGATCGTGCTCGTCCGGGGGCGGGCGCTGCTGAACCATCCGCTCGCCGCGCTGCTGGCGGTCCTGCCGGACGTCGCGGTCGTGGCCAAGCGCGACGTCGAGCTGCCCGGCCTGGACCCGCGCGTCGCGGTCTGGATGGAGCCGCCGGTGCCGCGCCATCCGCTCGCGGGGATCGTGCAGGCGCTGCGCCTGGCCGGCGGACGCCCGGTGTTCGTCGCCGCCGGGGACCTCGCGCTGCTGGACCGCGCCACGGTCCGGCGGATCCTCGCCGTGGACCGGGGGGACGCCGACGCCGTCGTCCCGCGGGTCGCGGGACGGCTGCAGCCGCTGTGCGCCCTGTACGCGCCGGGCGCGCTCGGCCGGCTCGCCGGGTTCGACCCGACGGTCCGGCTCACGGACGCGGTGCAGGGGCTGCGGGTGCGGGAGCTCGCGGAGACCGACGCGACGCCGTACTTCAACGTCAACACGCCGGACGACCTGCTGCAGGCGACCGCGATGCTCGACCGTCGCGACGGCTTCCCGGCCTGACCGGCCGCAGCCCCCGTCCCCGCCTCAGCCGAACGTGAACGCGTAGCCGGCGGTGCCGTCGCGGAACCGCAGGGTCAGCTCGTGCTCGCCCGGACGGTCGAGGTGCACGAGGTGGTACAGCCGCTGCGACGGCACGCGGACGCGGCCGCCGCGGACGTCGTCGCCCGCGTCGCGGGCGCGGATCGGGCGGCCGTCGAGCTCGACGGTCACGAGGCCCGCGCGCGTGCGCGGCGGGCTGAGGACGAGGTAGACGTCGCGGGCGACGACCTGCGCGCGCAGGACGCCGTCGGCGACCGCGGCGGCGCGCTCGCCGTCCACCCGCCAGCGACCGTCAAGCGCGAAGCCGCTCTGGGGCAGCGCGCCGCGGTAGCGGTAGGCGCGCGTGCCGTCGGTCGGCGGCTGCGCCCACCCCTGCGCGCGCTGCGAGCCGAGGTACGTCTCGGGCGTGGTGCGCTGCGAGGGCGCGTCGCCGCCGGTGGTGCGGACCCCGGCGCCGAGGTCGCGGTCGCCGGCCTCGGCGAGCAGGGCGCGGATGGCGGCCTCGGTCTCCCGGTACTCGCCCTCCCCGAAGTGCGTGTAGCGGACCTGGCCGTCGGCGTCGATGAGGTACTTGGCGGGCCAGAACTGGTTGCCCCAGGCGTTCCAGGTGCCGAAGTCGTTGTCCTGCACGACGGGGTAGCGCAGGCGGCTGCGGCGGACGGCGTCGGCGACGTTCCCGGCGTCCTTCTCGAACGCGAACTCGGGCGTGTGCACCCCGACGATCTCGAGGCCGAGCCGGCGGTACTTCGCGTCCCACGCCCGCAGGTAGGGGAGCGTCCGGATGCAGTTGATGCAGGTGTAGGTCCAGAAGTCGATGAGCACGACCTTGCGCTCGCGGCGCAGCTGCCGCAGCGAGAGCGCGCGACCGTCCGGGGTGTTGAACCAGCGCTGCGTGTCCCGGAACTCCGGTGCGGGGCCGAGCACGGGCAGCGGCGGCGTGCGCACGCCCGGGAGCGCGGCGGTGTCGGGGTCCGGGGCGGGACCGGTCGGTCCGGTGGTCGCGGCGGCGACCGCGGGCGCGGCGTCGCGCGCGGCCGCCTGCGAGTTAAAGCGCGGCGCGCCCTGCAGGTCCTCGAGCCGGTCGGCGACCGCCCCGGACCGCTCCAGCGCGCGCGTGGGGTTGACGACCGCGGCGGGCAGGTGGTCGGCGATCGAGGTCTGGAAGCGCACGTCGAGGTCGGCGAGCATCGCGACCGCGGTGAGCACCATCACCGCACCGACCGCCCGCTGGACGGCGGGACCGCGGCCGGCCCGGCGCACGCGGTCCACGACGCGCCGCCCGCCGAGCGCCAGCAGCAGCAGGACGGCCGCCGACCCGGCCGCGTAGGCGAGGCCGATGACGACGGTCTCGCCCGTGGCGGCGCCGACCGCGATCACGGCCGCGAGGATCGGGCCGGCACACGGCGCGTACACGAAGCCCAGCGCGCCGCCGATCAGCAGGCCGGACCGCAGGCCGTCGCCCTCGCGCCCGGTCGGGCCGAACCGCGCCAGCCGCGAGAGCGGCGCCTCGACCCGGTCGCCGAGCGCCGGGACGAGCACGACGAGGCCGAAGCCGAGCAGCGCGACGATCGCCAGCGTCCGCAGCAGCCCGTCGCCGAGCCCGACGCCGTCGACCACCTGGGCGAGGCCGACGATCGTCACCGTGAAGGTGACGGTCAGCCCGCAGACGATCCCCAGCGGACGGCGGCGGCCGCCGGTGGCGCCCGCGGACAGCAGCGCGGGGAGGACCGGCAGCACGCACGGGCTGACCGCGGTGCCGGCACCGGCGAGGACGGCGAAGAGCGTCAGGAGGAGCATCCCGACCAGGATGTTCGCTCGCCGGTGACGTTTGGATGAACGCTCAGCCGCCGATGGCGCTCATGGAGCGCGGCGGCTGCACGAAGCCCGGGTCGTTGACGCGGTGCTTGAGCTCCTTGCGCCAGACCGCGTCGCGGATGATCTGCACGAGCCCGTCGTCGTCGGTCCCGTCGCGCAGCGGCGTGCGCAGGTCGGTCTCGTTGACCGAGAACAGGCAGGTGCGCAGCTTGCCGTCGGCGGTGAGCCGCAGCCGGTTGCAGTCGTCGCAGAACGGCTCGCTGACCGGGTTGATGAAGCCGATCGTCCCGGCGCCCCGGCCGTCGGCGAAGCGGTAGACCCGCGCGGTGGACGACGGCGCGCGCTCGAGCGGCTCGAGCGGGTGGACCGCGTGGATCAGGTCGTGGAGCTCCTGGCCGGTCAGGACCTGCTCCGGCGTCCAGCGGCGGTCCGCGTCCAGGGGCATGACCTCGATGAAGCGGACCTCGAACGGGTGCTCGCGCGCGAACGCGGCGAACGGGAGCGCCTCCTGCTCGGTGAAGTCGCGCAGCGCGACGGCGTTCACCTTGATCGGGTGCGCCTGCGGGATCGCCGCGAGCGCCTCGAGTCCCGCGAGGACGCGGGGGAGCGCGTCACGACGCGTCAGCTCGTAGAAGCGGTCGCGCTGCAGCGAGTCGATCGACACGTTGAAGCGGCGCACCCCGGCGTCGACGAGCGCCCGGGCGTCGCGCTCGAGCAGGAAGCCGTTCGTGGTGATCGCGAGGTCCTCGACCCCCGGCAGCGCGGCGACCATGGCGGCGAGCCGCGGCAGGTCGCGGCGCACGAGCGGCTCGCCGCCGGTGAGGCGCACGCCGCCCACGCCCATCTCCGCGAGGAGGCGCACGATGCGCGTCAGCTCCTCGAAGCTCAGGACGTCGGAGCGCTCGAGCCACGGGAGGCCCTCCGCGGGCATGCAGTACTGGCAGCGGAAGTTGCAGCGGTCGGTGACCGACACGCGCACGTCCCCGATGCGACGACCGTGCCCGTCGACGAGTGCCTCTCGACCCATGCAGGGACTGTACTCTGCGGCGCGATGACCGTTCGGACCAGGCGTCTCGCCGCGCTGCTCGCGGCCCTCAGCGCGTTCGCCGCCGGCTGCGGCGGGGAGTCCGACACCGACCTCGTGCGCGACACGGTGCGCAGCTACGGGGAGGCGAGCGCGAAGAAGGACTACCAGCGGATCTGCGACGACCTCGTCGCGAAGGAGCTGCTGCGCAGCGTCGAGGCGGTCGGCCTGCCCTGCGAGCTCGCGTTCAAGCGCGGGCTCCAGGAGGTGAAGAACCCGCGGGTCGAGGTCGGCGAGGTGACGGTCAACAAGTCCAAGGCGCTGGTGCAGGTCCGCTCCAGCGCCGAGGGGCAGCCCGACTCGCAGGACACGCTCGAGCTGACGCTCGAGGGGGGCGAGTGGCGGATCTCCTCGCTCGCGAAGGCGCAGCCGCAGCCGCCCCAGCCCGCCGCGCCCTAACCACGACCGGGCGCGCACCTGGACGTCCGTTCGACGTCGGGGACCGGAACTGAGGAGCGCGCGCTGGACGGCCGACGTGGGGAGCATGTCCTCCCACGAGATCGCCCAGCACACCTCCACCGTCGGCCGTCGCAGCTTCGACGGCGTCCTGCTCGCCTTCGTCGTCGCCGTGATGGCGCTGCTCGCGCTCGGCGGCACGGGCGTCCTCTGAGACCGGCGCGCGCCGTCCGCCAGGAGGCCTAGCCTCCAGGGCTCGATGACCGGCGTGCTCTACGTCCTCGCGGTGCTCACGCCCCTGCTCGTCGCGGGGGCGTCGCTGCTCCTGGCCGGGGTCCGCTGGGTCGACCGGCGGGCCGAGGACCGGGTCCGGGCCGAGCACGGCCTCCCGCCACGCGAGCGGCCGACGACGACCCGCATCGAGGACGTCGAGCGGACCTTCCGCGCGCTGCCGCGCGGCCTGCGCCGGCCCGCGGGACGCCGTCGCGGCGCCGCGGGCGGGCAGACGCCGTCGGCGGAGCTGCCGTGGCCGCTGCAGGACGTCGCCGGGCCGGTCGCGGCCGCGGCGCCCGACGACAGGGAGGCGACCGGCCCCGTCGGCGCCGGAGCGGCCCCCGAGGAACCCGAGCCGCCCGAGCCGCCCGAGGCGGCCGTCGTGCCCGAGAGCGCGGCGCCCGAGCCGCTCCCCGCCGCTGCACCGGCGGCCCCGACCGCGCGGGAGGCGGCCCACGCCGCGCTCGAGCGCGCCGCCGCCACGCTCGCCGAGCTCGAGCGGGCGGCCGAGCAGGCCGAGCGCTACGGCACGAAGGACTGCCCGGCGTGCGCCCGCAGCGTGCGGCTCTCCGCGCGCGTGTGCCCGCACTGCGGCCACCGGATGGCGCCCGAGCCGGACGTCCGGCCGGACGACGTCACGGCCGCTTGACGAGCACCCAGACGAGCACGGCCGCGAACGTCAGCTGACCGAACGCGAGCGCGGTCCCGAGGTTCACGGCCCCGGCGAGCTCGGCGACGACCGTCCCGACGACGAACGCGGCGATCAGGAGGAGCAGGTCGAGCTTCATCAGCGTGGGGTCTCCGCACGGGATTCGAGGGCGGCGACCAGCGCGGGCACGTCGGCGCCCGGGTCCTGGTCGTCGAGGAAGCGCTGCGCCGGCCGCCGCCCGCCGAGCGCGCGGACGCCGCGCTCGCCGTGCTCGACCGTGAAGTCCGCCAGGGCGCTCGCGCGCCGGGCCGCGAGCCGCCGGGACGGCACGTCCAGTCGCCCGCGGTGCTCGTCGAGGGCGTCCGCGAGCGTGTCGATCCCGACGACCGGGGCGATCGAGGAGACCGCGACCACCGCGGTGTCGCGCGAGCCCGCCGAGCGCAGCGCCGCGCTCAGGTCCCGACGGGCGCGCAGCGCGATCGACCCGAGGTCCGCCTTCGTCACCACGAGCACGTCGGGGATCTCCATGATCCCGCTCTTGAGGAACTGCAGGGCGTCGCCGGAGCCCGGCTGCACGATCACCGCGATCGTGTCCGCGACCTCGGAGACCTCGGTCTCCGACTGCCCGACCCCGACCGTCTCGATGACGACGACGTCGAATGCGGCGGCCAGCGCGTGCGCGGCCGCGCGCGTCGCGGGGGCGAGGCCGCCGAGGCGCTCCCCGGCGGCGGTCGAGCGGATGAACGTCCGCGGGTCGGTCGGGTCGAACGTGATCCGGGCGCGGTCCCCGAGCAGCGAGCCGCCCGAGCGCCGCGACGACGGGTCGACCGCGAGCACCGCGACCGACCGGTCGCGCGAGCGCCACTCGCGCACCAGCTCGCTCAGCAGCGTCGACTTGCCCGCGCCGGGCGGGCCGGTGATGCCGACGACGTGCCCGGGCGCCTCCCGGCCGAGCTGCGCTGGCGACACCTCGCGCAGCAGGCGCGCGATCTCCTCGCGCGCCGCCGGCGTGCGGTTCTCGACCAGGTTCAGGACCGCGGGCGCGGCCGACAGGTCGCCGTGCCGCAGCCGCGATCCGAGCTCCGCGCCGTCCAGGGGCACGTGGGGGCTACGCCGCCGTCCCGATGCCGTTGTGGTCGGCGACCAGCGCGACGATGTCGCGCATGATCTTGCGCATGTCGAAGTCCTTCGGCGTGTAGACCGCCGAGACGCCCGCGTCCTTCAGGGGCTGCTCGTCCGCCTCCGGGATGATCCCGCCGACGACGACCGGGGCGTCGACGCCCGCGTCGCGCAGCGCCCGGATGACGTCCGGGATCAGCTCGCGGTGCGAGCCGGACAGGATCGACAGGCCGATCACGTGGACGCCCTCCTGCAGCGCGCTCGACGCGATCTGCGCCGGGGTCAGCCGGATGCCCTCGTAGACGACGTCCATGCCGGCGTCGCGCGCACGGACCGCGATCTGCTCGGAGCCGTTGGAGTGCCCGTCCAGACCGGGCTTGCCGACGAGGATCTTCATGCGGCGGCCGAGCGCCTCGCTGACGCGGTCGACCTCCTCGCGCAGCTCCTCGATGTCGGGGTCGTCGCTGCCGGCGGCGGCCTCGCCGACGCCGGTCGGGCCGCGGTACTCGCCGAACGCGTCGCGCAGCGCCGCCGACCACTCGCCGGTCGTCGCGCCGACGCGGGCGGCCTCGATCGTCGCGGGCATGATGTTCTCGTCGGTGCCGGCCACGCGCGTGAGCTCGGCCAGCGCGGCGTCGACCGCGGCCTGGTCGCGCTCGGCCCGCCAGGCGACGACCGCGTCGCGCTGCTGCGCCTCGACGGCGAGGTCGACGACCATGATGCCGCCCTCCTCGTCCACGAGCGGCGACTTCTCGCTCTCGGTGTACTTGTTGATGCCGACGACGGTCTGGTCGCCGGACTCGATCCGCTTGATCCGCTCGCGGTGGCTGTCGACGAGCGCGGCCTTCATGTAGTCGACGGCCTTCACGGCGCCGCCGTGCTCGGCGACGACGGCCATCTCGGCGCGCGCGCCCTCGAGCATCTCGTTCACGAGGCCGTCCATGACGACCGAGCCCTCGAAGATGTCCGGGTACTCGAGCAGGTCGGTCTCGAACGCGAGGACCTGCTGGATCCGCAGCGCCCACTGCTGGTCCCACGGGCGCGGGAGGCCCAGCGCCTCGTTCCACGCCGGGAGCTGGAGCGCGCGGGCGCGCGCGTTGCGGCCCATCGTGACCGCGAGCGCCTCGAGCACGATCCGCTGCACGTTGTTCTCCGGCTGCGACTCGGTCAGGCCCAGCGAGTTGACCTGCACGCCGTAGCGGAAGCGCAGCTGCTTCTCGTCGGTGACGCCGTAGCGCTCGCGCCCGAGCTCCTCCCAGAGGATGCCCATCGCGCGGAGCTTCGCGTGCTCCTCGACGAACCGCACGCCCGCGTTCACGAAGAACGAGATGCGGCTGAAGACCTTCGGCATGAGCGACTCGTCGACGCGCTCGCGCACCGCGTCGAGCACGGCGATCGCGTTGCTCATCGCGTAGGCGATCTCCTGCACGGGCGTGGCGCCCGCCTCCTGCAGGTGGTAGCTGCAGATGTTGATCGGGTTCCACTTCGGGACCTCGGTCACCGTGTAGGCGACCATGTCCGCGATCAGCCGCATCGACGGGCCGGGCGGGAACGCGTAGGTCCCGCGCGCGAGGAACTCCTTGATGATGTCGTTCTGCGTCGTGCCCTGGAGCTGCTCCTGCGCGACGCCCTGCTCCTCGGCGGCGACGATGTACAGGCCGAGCAGCCACGCGGCGGTCGCGTTGATCGTCATCGACGTGTTCATCTTGTCCAGCGGGATGCCGGACATCAGCGTCGTCATGTGGCCGCGGTGCGCGACGGGCACGCCGACCTTGCCGACCTCGCCGCGGGCGAGCTCGTGGTCGGGGTCGTAGCCGGTCTGGGTGGGCAGGTCGAACGCCACGCTCAGGCCGGTCTGGCCCTTCGCGAGGTTCGAGCGGTACAGCTCGTTGGACTTCTCCGCGGTCGAGTGTCCCGCGTAGGTCCGCATCATCCAGGGGCGGTCCCGCTCCGGCAGCCGATGGTCGCTCATGCGCAGGATTCTAGGGATGGACGACGGATTCCACCCGGGCGGCGGGGCCCGACGCCGCGGCCCGGGTGGCGTCGGCCCGCACCTCCTCGGGCGTGCGGCGCAGCGCGTTCACCACCGCCCCGGCCAGCAGGATGATCGCCAGGGCGTAGAACCACACCAGCGCGATCAGCGCGAACACGACCGAGGGACCGACCTCGGCGATCGTCGACACGTTCGTCAGGTACAGCGGGAACGCGTAGTCGACCACGCCGATCGCCAGCGTCGCGCCGAGCGCGCCCGGCCAGACGCGCCGCCACGGCATCGCCCCCCGCGGCACCCGCCAGTACACGAGGCAGAGGGTGGCGAAGAGCAGCACGAGCCCGGCGGCGAGCGTGATCCCGAAGACGATCTCGTGCACGTCGTCGAGCCCGAGCGGCAGGCCCGAGGCGCCCTTGCGCAACGTCGACTGCGCGAACGGGATCGCCAGCGACGCGACGAAGAACAGGAACACGACGACGAGCATCGAGACGGAGAACAGCTTCTGGCGGACCCACGGCCGCGAGTCGGTCCCGTAGATGCGGCCGAACGCCGTGTCGAGCGCGCCCCAGAACGACGAGCCGATCCACACCGAGGCGACGAGCGCGACGATCCCGGTCGTCGTCGTGCGCTGCTCGATGCTGTTCAGCGCGCTGCGCAGCGTGCTGTCGGCCGCGCTGGGGAAGAGCCGCTGGAGGTCGGCGAGCACCGACCGCTCGAGGTCCTCGGAGCTCAGGACCTGCCCGGCGACGAACAGCGCGATCAGCGCCAGCGGGAAGATCGACAGCAGCAGGTTGTACGCGACCATCGCCGCGAGACCCGTGACGCCGTCGTCGTAGGCCTTGCGCCAGAACCGCGCGATCGCACGCCCGAGGGCGCGCAGGGGATGGGGGCGCCGAGCGAGGTCGATGCGGGCATTGTCCACGAGATCGGATCGACTAGCCTGGGGCGCCCGTGTCCCGCCGAGTCGCCATGTCCGCGCGCCTGCGGGCGCTCGACGTCCGGGACCGCTACCTGAGCCGCCCGCCGCGGGCCGACCGGCTCGTGCCCCCGCGGCGCCTGCAGTTCGTCGGGCACTCGGACTTCGTCGAGACCGGGGAGGAGTTCGCCGGGCACCTCGAGCGGCTCGTGGGCCTGCGCCCGTCCGACGCGGTGCTCGACGTCGGCTGCGGCATCGGCCGGATGGCCCGGCCGCTCACCCGCGTGCTCGACCCGCAGGCCGGCGGCCGCTACGACGGCTTCGACGTCAACGTCGACGGGATCGGCTGGTGCCGGCGCCGCTACCGCCGCCACCCGCACTTCCGCTTCCGTGTCGCCGACCTCTTCAACGCCCGCTACAACCCGGGCGGGACCCACACCGCGGCGGACTACCGCTTCCCGTACCCCAGCGGGTCGTTCGACGTCGTCCTCTGCACGAGCGTGCTCACGCACCTGCTCGAGGCGGAGGCCGACCACTACCTCGCGGAGATCGCGCGCTGCCTGAAGCCCGGCGGCCGCGTCCTCGCCACCTTCTTCCTGCTGAACGACACCTCCCGCACGCTGATCGAGGACGGGGTCGCGCACTTCCCGTTCCTCGACGCGGAGGAGGAGGTCGCGATCCTCGACGAGGCGATGCCCGAGGAGGCCGTCGCCTACGCCGACGAGTGGGTGTTCCGGACGCTGCGCCGTCACGGGCTCACGCTCATCGGCCTGCACCCGGGATCGTGGTGCGGCCGCGAGGAGCACCTGTCGTTCCAGGACGTGATCGTCGCCGAGAGAGAGGCCTACGCATGACCGAGATCCGAGCACTGGACGTCGAGCACATGGGGGCGCGTCGCGCCGTCTGCTGCTACGCCGTGGGGGACGACGTCCTCGTCGACCCCGGCCCCGAGGTCGCGCACGCCACGATGCTCGCGGCGCGCGGGGAGGACCGTCCCGCGCCGCGCCGCATCCTGCTGACCCACATCCACTTCGACCACGCGGGGGCGGCCGGCCGGCTCGTGCAGCGCTGGCCGGACGTGGAGGTCTGCGTGCACGAGCAGGGCGCCCGCCACCTCGTCGACCCCGAGCGGCTCGTCAGCAGCGCCAAGCGGATCTACGGCGCCGACTTCGACCGGCTCTGGGGCGAGGTCGTCCCGGTCCCGCAGGAGAACGTCCGCGTCCTGCAGGGCGGCGAGACGATCGACGGCTTCCGGGCGGCGTACACGCCCGGGCACGCCAAGCACCACGTCGCGTACCTGCACGAGGAGACCGGCACCGCGTTCACCGGTGACGTCGCCGGGGTGCGCATCGAGGGCGGCCCGGCGCTGCCGCCGACCCCGCCGCCGGACATCGACGTCGAGCTCTGGCTGGCCTCGATCGACCTCGTCGAGGCGTGGCGCCCGGAGCGGCTCGCGCTGACCCACTTCGGCTTCCGCGACGACGTCCAGCACCAGCTCGACGAGCTGCGCGAGACGCTGCCGAAGCTCGCCGAGCTCGCGCGCGGGACCGACGAGGACGGCTTCTCCGCCGCCGCACGGGCGCTGATCCACGCCAAGACCGACGACCCCGTCGCGCGCGCCGCCTACGAGGAGGCGTACCGGCCGTCGATGAACCACGCGGGGCTGGCCCGGTACTGGGCCAAGCGCGAGGAAAAGCGCGACGAATCCCGGTAACGTCCGCCGACGTGAGCCAGACGATCGAACTCCCCCGCACGAGCGGGCCCGACAGTGGTCTCGGTGGCGCCTGGCGCGTCATCGTCCGCAACGACGACCAC